>CASBPW010000071.1 GCA_949127685.1 Candidatus Sivonenia alaskensis PMM_0068
AATCGATCTACGATGCTGAACTCTGGATGCTGTGAGAATCCCGAAGTGATCTTGGGAGTTCCTGTCCATAAAGTTAGGCACACAATGCCACCCCATGTCCTCTAGTTGAAAGGGCTGGCTATAGGTCGTAGTATCGATGCAAACTTCCTGAAAGAAAATGAGATCCGGTCGATGATGGATCAAAATTGCGCTAAAGTCTGCTTGCCAGTAAGCCGAATAGTTATTTTTGGCAATGTTCCAATTTAAAACCTTGAGAAGGGGACGGGTGATCGCCTGCTCAGAGAAGCATCCCTGGGACAGGACAGAATGTTGGGGCGAGTCGTAACAAAAGGGTGGAAGCGGAATCCGAAAAGATGGAATGGTGGGTTTAGTCAGCAGATTGAAGAAGTTAAGCATGGGATTGAGCCGAGATTCGACACTGTCGGCAAATTATTTTTTTCACGTCTAGAACCCCAATTCTAGCGTTGTTTAATTTACAAAATTCAATCAGTTCTGAATCAAGGGACGAAATTGTCAGAACTGATCTGTACTATTTCGTTGCTCAGCTCTTTAGTGCTTTAGCCACCTGGGGACCGGGCAGTAAAACCCTGCGCAGGAGACGGGCGGTCTGTTGCTCTAGCCAGCGAGATACCAACTTGCGGCCAAATTCTCTCCCTTCTTTGCGGGCTAGAACCTGCCGAACCATAGGTACGTATTTTCGAGGGTCTGGTGGAGTTTTTTGATCTCCTTTATTTACCATTGCCCAAAGCCGCTTAAAGCCTTCGTTCTGATTGTTGAAGAGGGCTTCTAACAGACGTTCGCGGGTAGAAGTGCCGCCTTCGGAAAGCAGAAAATCTAGAATTTGCTCTAGGGTATTGTCGGTGCTGTAGTCGCGAGCATTCTTGGCATTGCTCAAAAGATTCTCTAGACGGTTCCAGCGGAAGCTGCCCCCTTGGAAGAGCAGTTCATTCAAAGAATTGCGCAGTTGGGGAGAGCGGTCCGTAAGCATCCGGTTCGCTACATAGGGATAAGCTACGGCCAAAACTTTGAAGTCGTCCCGGACACTCAAGGCAATCCCTTCTAAAGTCACCATCGAACGAATAATCAAAGCGTAGTAGGAAGGTACCTGGAAAGGCAATTCATACATGATGCCGGAAAGCTTATCGGTAATACTCTTGAAGTTGAGGTCATTCACCGTTGCCCCTAAAGCATCTTGAAAAACTTCTCTCAGGGCTGGGGTAATCTTGGCAAGGTCAGTGTCTGGGGTCAAAAATCCTAAACGCACATAGTCCTTAGAGAGGGACTCAAAATCTCGATTGACTAGATGCACCACCGCATCAATTAAGCCATAGCGCTGCTCTGCCGTAACCTCGCTCATCATCCCAAAGTCTAAGTAGGCTAAACGGCCATCTGCCATAGCCAAAAGGTTGCCTGGATGAGGGTCTGCGTGGAAAAATCCATACTCCATTAGTTGGCGCAGAGAGCATTGGACGCCAATGCCAATCAGTTTTTCGCCATCCAGTCCTGCCTGCTGGATTTGATCTAGGCGCGTAAGCTTAATTCCGTCCACCCATTCCATCGTCAAAACCCGACGACGTGTATATTCCCAGTAGATCCTAGGAACATATATTTCTGGCATGGTCTTGAATAAGCGGGCAAAACGTTCTGCATTCTGACCTTCATGGACATAATCCATTTCTTCAAAGAGCTTGGTCCCAAATTCGTCCAAAATCGCCACTACATCGCTATGAAGGAAGGGGAGCTTGGGAGCGATCCAGCCAATCAGGCTACGGAAAATGTAGAGATCTAGGGAAACGAGGGGGACTAAATCTGGGCGCTGGACCTTAATTGCCACGGATTGGCCTGTCTTGAGCCTGCCCTTGTAAACCTGTCCTAAAGAGGCGGCAGCAATCGGTTCCGGGCTGATTTCTTGATAAATTTCCTGGGGCGTGCGGCCCAATTCTTCTGCAATCAGCGCATAGGCCAGCTCATTGGAGAAAGCGGGCACATCATCTTGTAACAGGGTAAGCTCCTCCAGATATACCGGAGGTACGACGTCCGGTCGCGTAGAAAGCGCTTGCCCAATCTTGATATAGAAAGGCCCTAGCTTGGTCAGGGTCTCTCGGAAGCGCACAGCCCGCTTGGACTGGTTGCGTTCAACATTCCCCGTGAGGCTATCCCACCAAACTAAAAAGCCAAAAGCAAATAGGGGCAGCACAATCTGGAAAAACCGGACAAACGCCCGCCATCCTTTATTACTGTAGTACTGCTCAATTTGCCCAGTATCATACTTCCGCAAACGAGAAAGGTCTGCAGTAGAACTTGAACTTGAAAGGAGCGTCGGCTCGTTTTGGAGGACAGTCATTCATATATCTTAACAAGACTATCCAGGAAGGTATACAGAAGAGACCCCTCTTTTAAGTATTTGCCAGGAGCTAATGATGGGCACCTCGAAAAATAGATTTGCTTAAGGATTGCACCGCTTGAAACCATCATGGCCTCGTTGTCTATTCTCGATTAGGGCGAAGATATTCTCAATAAGACCAATTTTTCGAGGTGCCCTGATCAGAATTAATAATATGGAGCCTGGGTTTGGTTTTCTATTGCTCTACTTTTTCAGCCGAAAAGTGATTCTTCCTTTGGTCAAATCATAGGGAGTTAGCTCTACGCGGACTTTATCACCCGACAGAACTTTGATGTAGTTTTTCTTGAGCTTGCCCGCTAGGTGGGCCAGGATTTCGTAGTCATTCTCAAGTTTTACTCGGAACATCGTGCCAGGTAAAGCTTCAACCACGACACCTTCCATTTCAATCAAATCTTCTTTGGACAAGGAATACCCTGTATACATACATTTCTAATTGTAAAACTTCTGATGCGCGTTGGCCGCATTTCAGGAGAAGTAATACAGGTTTTCGCTTCAGGCAACCAAAACCGTTTTCATAGTCGATCGGTCTACTTTTGTGCGGTCCGTCAAGATTTCGTGGCCATCGCGGGTAACGAGGACAGTGTGCTCGAATTGGGCTGAGAGCTTGCCATCTACGGTAACGACCGTCCATTTATCTTCTAAAAGGCGGGTGTCATAGCTACCCACATTGACCATGGGTTCAATCGCTAGGGTCATCCCTGCTTTCAAACGAGGATTGCCCAACTCACGGGTGCGGAAGTTTGGTACCTGGGGAGCTTCATGCAGTTTGCGACCGACTCCGTGTCCTACATATTGGCGGACTACCGAAAAGCTATGGGCTTCTACATAATCCTGAATGGTGCCTGAAACTTCCTGGAGTAGAATGCCTTGCTTGACCTTGGAAATTCCCCGCATCAAAGCTTCTTCTGCCACTTCTATAAGCTTCTGGGCCTCCGGCGTAATGGTGCCAAGACCAATGGTGATGCAAGAATCACCATGAAATCCTTGATAGATAGCGCCAAAGTCAACTTTGACCACATCTCCATCGCGGAGCACTTTCTTCTTGGAGGGAATGCCGTGCACGACTTCATTGTTAACGCTGGTGCACAGACAGGCGGGGAACCCACCATACCCCTTGAAGGCAGGAATCACTTCGAAGTCTTTGCACCGCTGCTCTGCATGGGCATCTAAATCAGCCGTTGTCATCCCAGGAGCGGCAATCTCCATGACCTCTTTCAAGACTGTGGCCACAATCCGGCCAGCTACGCGCATCCGTTCGATGTCGCGGGGGGACTTAATTTCAATACCTCTCATGCCAAATTCCTTTCCAGGGCTTTATTCATTATGACAGCAGCCAGCAGGTCAGTCTCCCATTAGTTGCTTAAATTGCGCACGCACCTGCTCCATAGACTGATCCCCCTCCACGAGATGCAGTTTGCCTTGGGCTTTGTAGTAGTCAATGAGAGGTGCTGTTTCATGTTGAAAGGCTTCTAGGCGAACCGGAACCACTTCTGGAGAATCGTCTTTGCGGTGTTCCAGGATATGGGGACCACCATCGGTACAACCATGCTCAGGAGCAGGTTTGAACTTGGTATGAAAAGTCTGTTTGCAGACGGAGCAGGTCCGACGCCCCGTTAAACGCTCAAACAAAATCTCCTCGGGGACTTGGAGCAAAATCACCCCTTCTAGGGCTTCCTTCCGGCGTTTTAGCATGGTATCGAGGGCTTTGGCTTGCTTGATTGTCCGAGGAAATCCGTCAAGAATCCAGCCTTGCGCCACATCAGGTTCTTTCATCCGCTCTTCTACTAGGGCCACCACTAGTTTGTCGGGCACCAGCTTGCCTTTATTGCTATAGGTCTGGAATTTTTGCCCCAAAGGCGTCTGTGCCTTAATCGCAGCCCGAATAATATCGCCCGTTGAGATTTGGGGGATTTTGTACTCTTCTTGCAGGATTTGAGCTTGAGTCCCTTTTCCAGAGCCTGGCCCTCCGAGCAGCATGATTTTACGCATGGTAGTTCCTATTGGGCCTCCACTTCTTGGTGTATATATTTTTTCAGGAAGTGGGACCGATAACTGCTATTTCTTAAGGCTTTAAACCCCATTTCTGTTACTTTTTGTTGACTCATGCCTTCGAGGATTGCTTTAGCCATGCTCGATCGCATGAGCTATATTCTCTCTCAATGGGTTTCGGCTACGCTCTACTTTTTCACCATGCCTTCATAACGCTGGGAAATCACATAGGTCTGAATCTGTTTGCCCGTATCGATGGCGACCCCAACCAGAATCAGGAGGGAAGTAGCGCCCAAGCCATTGAAGGTAGTGATCCCAGTTGCTTGCTCTACCGCTGTCGGCACTAAAGCTACAGCAGCTAAGAACACCGCCCCAATGATCGTCAAACGGTTGATGATGCGCTCTACATAGTCGGAAGTGTTTTTTCCTGGACGGACTCCTGGGATGGAAGCCCCCATTTTCTTGAGGTTTTTGGATAGGTCTTCTGGGTTAATCACCAGCGTCGAGTAGAAATAGCTAAAGAAAAAAATCAAAACCACATAGAGGACCGTGTGAATCCAGCTTGTCGGGCTCAAAGCAATGGCAATCTGAGTAGCTACTTCATTGTTGGCGTACTGGGCCAAGGAAATAGGGAGAATCAAGAGCGAAGAAGCAAAGATAATCGGCATCACCCCGCCTTGATTGACACGCAGGGGCAGGTAGCTGGTTTCCTGTTTCTTAAAGTTCATGCCTCCAGGTCCGACTTGCCGTTTGGCCGAGAGAATTGGGATCTTGCGCAGACCTTCCTGGACAAAAACAATCGCAGCAATCATGACGAGGAAGACGATAGCCAGGATGACAACGCCCGCAATCTTGGTACTGTCTGCTTGCACGAGTTCAGAGGTCTTGCCCAAAGAGGTAGGCAAAGAAGCAACAATGTTCACAAAAATCAGCAGGGATGCGCCATTGCCAATCCCTTTTTCGGTAATCAGTTCACTGAACCACATGACCAAAACAGATCCAGCCGTCAGGATAACGATGCTTTGAAAAATGAAGAAAGGAGTAAAGTTTTCTGGAGGAACGGCTCCAGGGATATTTTTGAGGGCAAAGGTAATGCCAACGCTTTGAATAATGCCCCAAACCAGGGCCAGATAGCGGGTGTACTGAGCAATCTGCTTGCGTCCTTGTTCGCCTTCGTCCTTCTGGAGCTTTTCCAATTGAGGAATAACGGGGGTCAACAGTTGCAGAATAATCGAAGCGTTGATATAGGGAATGATGCCTAGC
This sequence comes from Candidatus Sivonenia alaskensis PMM_0068, assembly GCA_949127685.1. Taxonomy (GTDB): domain Bacteria; phylum Cyanobacteriota; class Cyanobacteriia; order Gloeobacterales; family PMM-0068; genus Sivonenia; species Sivonenia alaskensis. The sequence goes on from CASBPW010000071.1 coordinate 5,657, forward strand.
GCAAAAACGCCCAAAATGCTGAATCCTGCCGAAAAAATGCTCAACAGACCTGCCAGGGCGGCTAAACCACCGCTCTGAAGGGCTGCCGAAAAAGCTTTTGTGTCCACTCCCGGTAAAGGAACATGGTTTCCGAGCTGAACCAGAATCACGATGCCCAAAGTAAAAAGAATTCGTCCCCTCAACCCTGAAGCCTTGGCCATCTGAGCAAAGGTTTCCTGGGCGCTGGCGCGAGAACCTGAGCCTTTGCTGGCTACCATAAGTTGCTTTCCCCCTGTTGCGTACATCGTTGTTCTAACTATCCATGGTAACGTTTTGCATCGCTACTCTGTGGGGTGAGATAGGTGAAAATTCCTAAGAAAATCACAATCTCTTGCACGGACTCGGCCAGATTAAAGTAACATAACGCACAATAAAGAAAAGTGAACTAGAGGTGCGTCGCCTCGGCCTATGGTTTCCACAACTCCTACGATTAACCTCCCTTCTTGGCTTTCTCAGTGCATCCTCGAACATGATGCCGATCGCGGAAAGTACGATGTGGTTTGTCGTGCGTTCCAATTTGCTCATGATTTGCACCGTGGACAAGTCAGGGCTTCTGGGGAAGCTTACATTATTCATCCGATTCAAGTGGCAACCATGCTTCGGGAGTTGGCAGGAGACGATCCCGCCATGATCGCCGCAGGTTTTCTTCACGATCTATTAGAAGATACAGAAATTACTCCGGAAGAGATGGAGAATCGGTTCGGTGCCGAGGTTCGTCATTTGGTAGAAGGGGTTACAAAACTTTCTAAGTTTAGCTTTGAAAGCAAGACGGAACGTCAGGCAGAGAGCTTCCGACGCATGTTCTTAGCGATGGCGCAAGATATCCGTGTCATCGTCGTCAAGTTGGCCGACCGTCTCCACAATATGCGCACCCTGGAATACCTCTCTCCAGAGAAGCAGCGCCGCATTGCCCGCGAGACCATGGATATCTTCGCTCCTTTGGCGAATCGCCTAGGGATCTGGCAATTCAAATGGGAACTGGAAGACCTTTCTTTCAAATATCTCCAGCCCGAAGCTTACCAAGAAATTCGCAATCTGGTGGCCACCAAACGCACGGAACGGGAAGAGTTCATTCAACAAGTAGTAGCTACGTTGAAAGAGTCCCTGGCGGCCATTGAGATTGAGCATGCAGAGGTGACGGGCAGACCCAAGCATCTTTGGGGCATCTATGAAAAGATGCAGCGGCAGCAAAAGGGATTCAACGAAATCTATGATGTTTCTGCTGTCCGTGTAATTGTTCAATCGGTGGATCATTGCTATCGAGCCCTTTCCGTAGTGCATAACCAGTTTCGGCCTATCCCTGGGCGCTTTAAGGACTACATTGGGCTTCCCAAACCAAATGGTTATCAATCTTTGCACACCGCGGTTATCGGTTCCGAAGGGACGCCCGTAGAGGTTCAGATTCGTACGGATGAGATGCATCGCATCGCTGAATACGGGGTTGCCGCTCACTGGAAATATAAAGAATCGGGTTCGGTCACCGTTAAACCGGAAGAAGAGCGCTTTACTTGGCTCCGGTCCTTATTAGATTGGCAGGAAGACCTCAAAGATTCTCAAGAATACTTGCAATCGCTGAAAGAAAATCTCTTTGATTCAGAGGTTTATGTCTTCACGCCTAAAGGGGATGTGATTGAGCTGCCTCGTGGCGCCACCCCGATTGATTTTGCCTATCGTATTCATACGGAAGTGGGCAATCGATGTACAGGGGCCAAGGTCAATGGTCGGCTCGTCACTCTGGATACGGAACTAAAGAATGGCGACATTATTCAAATCCTGACGGCTAAGAATGCTCATCCCAATCTGGACTGGATCAATGTTGTCACCACCAGTTCTGCCAAAAATAGAATCCGTCAGTGGTACAAGCGTTCTCACAGGGATGAAAATATTGCCCGTGGTCGAGAACTTCTAGAGAAAGAGTTGGGCCGCCCCCACCTGGAAGGTTTGCTGAAATCAGAGCAAATGCTGCGTATTGCCGAACGCTTGAACTATCAGGCTTCTGATGACTTACTAGCGGCGCTGGGCTACGGAGAAGTAACGGTTGCAGCTGTTTACAATAAGCTTCAAGAGAAAATTAGGGAGCAACAGAAAAAAGCTACCGAAGTATCCGACAGTGCCAGTATCACCCCACAGCAAGTGGCTTCTCTACTTCCGCCTACCCCTCGCGCTCTACCCCGCAATGACCAGCCAATCCTTGGCGTAGAGGGAATCGTTTCTCATCTCGCCCGTTGTTGCAATCCACTGCCTGGAGACCCGATTGTGGGGATCGTCACTCGTTCTAGCGAACGGGGGATCACCATTCATTGCCAAAGTTGCTCGAATGTGGATAAGGTCAATTCCGAACAGTTGATTCCCGTGCAGTGGAATCGAAACTATATCTCAGGTAAACCGACAACCTATGCTGTGGATGTCCAAGTGGAAGTTATTGACCGAGTGGGCGTCCTGAAAGACATTTTGGACCGCTTGGTGGGAGAGCGTATCAATATCCGCAAAGCTCAGGTGAAGACCTACTCCACGCAAACAGCGACCATCGATCTGTGCATTGAAGTGACGAACAAGGACCAGCTCAGTCACACCATAGCCCAAGTGGAAAAGATCTCGGATGTGATCCGGGTCCGCCGATTGAATCGCATGAATGAGGCTTCTCCTGGTTTATAGCCGCACCTGTTCAATAGAAAGGCGGGGATTAAAGCTGCGATAGGTCCGCAACTTTTCATAGCACTCCCGCTCAAGAGGACTGAGGTCCTTAGGCGCTACGATCTGTAGCTTGACCATCTGGTCACCTCGCTCACCACTGGGTTTCGGCCAGCCTTTGCCGCGTAGCCTTAGAGATTGCCCAGAGCGCACCCCGCCAGGGATCTTTAGGTTGACCGTGCCATCAGGGGTCGGCACCTTAATTTCAGCTCCCAAAACTGCTTCATCCGGCGTAATCGGGACTTCGCAAACGAGGTTATCCCCTTCAAACTTGAAGAAGGGATGAGGCATTAACTCGATCACAAGATAAAGGTCCCCTCGTTGCTGGCTGAACGGACTGGGCTGACCTTTCCCTTTGATGCGGACTCGGCTCTCAGCTTTGGCGCCCGCAGGAATGCGGACGTCGATCTTTTCATCGTTTACTTTCAGCCGCTTCTGAACCCCATGAAATGCTTCGGATAGGGTCAATGCAATAGCTGCTTCTGTGTCAGGGGCCGGAGCTTGACCACGCAAACCACCCAAAAGATCTTCAAACCCTCCGAATCCGCGGGTGGGGGCTGTACGGCCTGTCTGATAGGCTCCACCTCCCCGTCCTGCACCTCCGAAGCGTCCTAGGAGTTCGCTGATGAAATCGTCAAAGTTGCCATATTGGCTAAAATCTCCCCCACCAAACCCCTCTCCAGCGGGGGCCCGACCTTCGTGTACTTGCTGCCAGTACTGACCATATTGGTCATATTTTTTCCGCTTTTCAGGGTCACCCAGGACTTCATTCGCTTCGTTTATCTCTTTGAAGAGAGTCTCGGATTCTTTATTTCCTGGATTGAGGTCTGGGTGATACTTACGAGCTAGTTTCCGGTAAGCCTTTTTAATCTCCTCAAGACTAGCTGTTTTGCTGACCCCAAGAATTGCGTAATAATCTTTGAAATCTGTTGCAGGCACTGCCTACCTCTCGAGTTGAATTGAGACCGACCTACAGCACTCATTTTTGATGGCCTCTACTGCCATACTAGTTTGCCCACCTGGGAGTGTGCCAGTCGGGTATCTAAGGAGTTGTGTTTAATTTGACCCATCCACTTAAACAGAATAGCCAGATGACCACGACAACCCAGTGAATAAACGAGATTGTCCAGAGAGAACCTGTCACCAAATAGGCGATTGTGCAGGTTAAGCCTAGTAATGCGGTTAAACCTAAAAAGATGGGTTGAAAAAGGGTTGGATTTCCTGCTTTATAAAGTGTAAGGGCGTTAATCGGATGGTACAGAACAAAGAGAGTTAAGCTCAACATTGCCCAGCCAAAGGTAATGGCAGGAGCGTTTAGCTCGTCTGGGTAGGGCAACAAAATCACGCGAAAGACCAGTTCTTCCAACAGTGTTGGACAAAGAAATAGAAAAACTAGGGTTTTGGCTACCTGAACTGGTTTTTGTTCGATAGGTCGCCATTGTAAAAAGCCTGATGTTAACCCGATCGGAACAGCGATCGCGCCATATCCTAATAGCAATAAAACCGTAATGCCCCAATCCCGACGATCAGGTAAAAGAATCATTGAGGCAAAGATGCGACGCAAGGTATGAGAAAGAATCGGCACTTCCCCAAAGAGATTGGTCGGAGCTAGGGGGAGGATCTCTCTCATCGTACCACCGACCTGATTGGTTCGCAAAAACCAAAGCGTTGCGCCCTGTTCGAGCAGAATCTGGCTCATTACGTCATGGCTGACGCGGGGTAACATCGACTGCCAACTTAACAGGGCATTGGCGAGGGTCTCTTGCCGGAGGAAACGAGAGTTAGCGGGATCTTTTATCCCTGCTAAAATTTTGGCATTCTGTTGCCAATCGGGACGGCTCACCCCTTTGGGAGCCAAGGCTTCTTGCAGACGATCGC
>CASBPW010000072.1 GCA_949127685.1 Candidatus Sivonenia alaskensis PMM_0068
AACCTGAAAATAGCGATTGAGCAAGAAGGCATCCAGGATTTTTTGGTGGTCAGTCGCTCCGACTCCACCTTGCGCGGTCATTATCCGGTGGAGACGGATGTAATTGCTGAAGAATTAGGGCCTTTTGATGCCCATTTTCTAGTCCCTGCCTTCTTTGAAGGGGGCCGCACTACGCGGGGTAGCGTGCACTATTTACGGGTGAATGGAGTGGATACTCCGGTTCATCAGACAGAATTTGCCCGTGATTCGGTTTTTGGTTACAGCTATAGCTATCTGCCGGATTATGTGGCGGAGAAAACGAAGGAAAGAATTGCTGCCAGCACTGTAGAACAATTTCTCTTAGCGGATATTCGTGCAGGCTGTTTAGAACGGTTACTCAAACTGACGGGTAACCAGTGCGTAGTAGTCGACGCAGAAAATCAGGAAGACCTAACTCGCTTTGCCAAAGATGTGCTTCAGGCCGCCTTTCTCCATGATGAACAAACAGTCGGCAAGCGTTTTCTGTTCCGCAGTGCTGCGAGTTTACTGACGGCTTTAGCTGCTTTGCCGCCTCAGCCGATTCGGGCCGAGGATATGGCGAATTATGTGCGAGACGGTAAACCGGGTGCGATAGTAGTCGGTTCTCATGTCAAAAAAACTACCGAGCAATTGGAACAACTGCTCAAAGAACCGGGAACTGTGCCTGTTGAAGTAAAAGTTGCTCGTCTATTGGAATCCGAGGAACGGGAAGCCATCCTCGATGAAACCCTGCAAAATGTCTATGAAGCCTATGCTCAAGGCAAAACACCTGTCGTCTTCACCAGTCGTGAAGAATTGACGTTCCCCGATAGCCAGACCCGTCTACATTTTGGTGAGACTGTATCAGAACTGTTGATGGATGTCGTGCGCGGCTTACCTGCGGATATTGGTTTTCTGATCAGCAAAGGCGGTATTACCTCTAATGACGTGCTCAGCAAAGGATTGGCTTTGGATGCAGCACGACTCTTGGGCCAAGTCTTAGCTGGCTGTTCCGTAGTCCGGACGCCCAAAGATCATCCCCGCTTCCCTCTGTTACCCGTCGTGCTTTTCCCTGGAAATGTGGGAGATGCGCAGGCGTTGGCAGAAGTTTATCGTCGCCTGAGTCGGAAGGTAAATCCTTAGCGTGAATAGGGCCTTTCCAGTTCGGACGAAGGGCGCCAGAAAGAGGCTGCATAAGGCTTTCAGCTATGTCCAATCTTGCTGTCATCAATTAGCTAAAAGGGCTCAATCAGGAAAGCGCTCCTCAGGTTGAAACGCGATCCAAAATTAGTTAAGCTATTTATTATTAACAGGCAGACGGAAAGTGTTTGAACAATATAGAATTGTAAAGTGACAGCCCTCCTTGTAAGGACCCTGCTATATATGACTAAGTCATCAGAAAAAACAACGGTTTCAGAGCCTTCAGATGGGATACAAGACGAGAATAAGCAAGCTCTACCCTCGTCTCACTCGATAGAAGAACCAGAGGTCTCAGGGCCTACAAATTCTAAGCAACCTTATAAAGAAAAGGGCCAAACAGCATCGCCTGCTGGCCAGAAAAGTCGTAAAAATCGTGGTTGGCTGCCTTTGGTCATTAGCCTTGGCATTTTATCTCTTGCTGCTTTTGCTTTTTATACCAGCACTACGAACAAGCCGAAGGAGTCTCTGCCTGTTCCTGAGAGTAAGTCCCGGCCCAGTCTAACGGTGACCGTGCAGCCTGTAAGCTCTAAATCTTTCCCCAAGACCCTCTCCGTTTCAGGATCTTTAGCCGCTTGGGACGAACTTCCCATTGCTGCGGAAGCGAGTGGATTACGCATTGAAAACATATATGTGGATGAAGGGGACCGAGTTCGCAAGGGACAGGTTCTCGCTACCCTCAATGACCGACTTTTAAAAGCGCAAATGAACCAGTCCGAGGCTCGTGTCAGCAAAGCGAAGTCTGTGATTCGTCAGCAACAGGCTGCAATCAGGGAAGCAGAAGCCTTGAAAACAGAAGCTGACCGAAATTTTAAGCGCTATGACAACTTGGTGCGTGAAGGGGCTATTAGTCAACAGGAAGCCCAGTCTCGGGGAACCAGTGCCGCAACTACTCAAGCACGGGTGGATTCTGCTCGCCAAAGTCTTTCGGTTGCCCAGAGTGACCTTATGGCAGCCCAAGCTGACCTGGAAGAATTTAAAGCCCGGATGTTACAGACCAAGATTCTTGCTCCCGATGATGGATTTATCAGTACACGCCAGGCCAAACTCGGAAGTGTCACTTCAGGGGCTGCTGGCAGTTCATCGGCTTTATTCACGATGGTGCGAGATAGTCGCATCGAACTGAATGCTGAAGTGTCAGAACTGGATTTACCAGGGATCAGGGCTGGACAAGCTGTATCGATTACCTCCGATGCAGACCCCTCCAAGCGCTACACCGGAAGAGTCCGCGAAATCGCACCTGTAGTGGATGCTCAGACTCGGATTGGTTTAGTACGCATTTCCTTGCCTCCGAATGCTGCGTTAAGACCTGGGATGTTCGTGCGGGGAACGTTGAGCCTCGGCTCGGCTCCTGCTCTGGTCGTTCCAGAGACTGCTCTTTTATTCAAAGAGGGCAGACCGTTTGTTTTTGTCCTGAAAGGTGAACCGCGCCAAAATAGTACGGCCCAAGCATCTGCACGCTCTATCCAGACAGGGGCGCGCAATGGTGGTTTTGTGGAAGTCCGCTCTGGCCTCAGTGCCGGAGAGCAGATTATTCTTTCTGGGGCAGGCTATCTAAAAGATGGCGATACGGTGCGGATTGGTAGTTTGGATGGCAAGGCTCTGGTCAAAGGAGGAAGCCTGTGAATTGGAATATTTCTGCCTGGTCTATCCGTAATCCGATCATCACGGTGGTTCTGTTCTTGGTTTTGACCCTCGCCGGTTTCGTCTCCTTTGGGCTGCTCAATATTGATGAAAACCCGAATATTGATGTGCCTACCGTGTCCATTACGGTCACTCAAGTTGGCGCTGCTCCTGCTGAACTAGAAACACAGATCACCAAGAAAGTGGAAGATGCCGTAGCCGGGGTCGGCAACGTTGACCATATCCGCTCTACCGTCAATGACGGTGTGTCCTCAACGGTGGTGGAATTTATCCTCGGAACCAACACCGACCGGGCTGTAAACGATGTGCGGGATGCCGTAACTAAGATTCGTCAGAACCTCCCTCAAGACATTCAAGAGCCGATTATCGCGCGCGTAGACTTCACGGGTTCCGCGCTGATGATCTATTCCGTGGCTTCTCCTTCCCGCACCACCGAGGAATTAAGTTGGTTTGTAGACAATGAGGTTAGTCGGGAGCTCCTATCGGTACGTGGAGTTTCTAAGGTAGACCGTTCCGGTGGGGTAGACCGGGAGATTCGTGTCAATCTTGACCCTAGCCGTTTACTGGCTTTGGGGATCACCGCTGAAGATGTAAACCGTCAGGTCCGCGCTCTCAACATCAATCTACCAGGAGGCCGGGGGGAATTAGGGGCCCAGGAACAGTCCATCCGTACTTTAGGTAGTGCTCAGACCATTGAACAGCTAGGCAATACGGAAATTATTCTTCCCAATGGCCGCAAAGCTCGATTAAGACAATTAGGTCAGGTGGAGGACGGCACTTCCGAACCTAGACAGTTTGCTCGTTTGGATGGACAGCCTGTAGTCTCTTTTGCCATTGAGCGTTCGGTGGGCAGTAGTGAAGTGGCTACAGAAAAAGGAGTAGAAGAAAAGATTGCAGAACTTCGCAAACAATTTCCTGACGTCACCTTTACTTTGATTCTCAATAGGGTCAAATTTGTCCATGAATCCTATGAAGCCTCTGTAGAAGCCTTGCTCCTAGGGGCTGCTTTGGCCGTCGTAGTGATCTTTATTTTCCTGAAAGACTGGCGGGCAACCTTGATTTCAGGTCTAGCCATGCCTCTTTCGGCCATACCGACCTTTGCGGTGATGAAAGCCTTGGGCTACACCCTCAACAATTTGAGCCTTTTGGCGTTTGCCTTGGTGGTTGGCATCTTGGTGGACGATGCGATTGTAGAAATCGAAAATATCGTCCGTCACATGAAGATGGGCAAAAGTCCCTTCCGGGCGGCCTTAGATGCTGCCGATGAAATTGGCTTAGCCGTTGTCGCTACTACGATGAGCATTGTTGCGGTGTTCCTGCCCGTAGGCTTTATGGGTGGCATCCCTGGACAATTTTTCCGACAGTTTGGGGTGACTGTAGCCGTAGCGGTTCTATTTTCGCTTTTGGTGGCGCGTCTGGTTACGCCCTTGATGGCAGCCTATTTCTTGAAGGATCACGACACGACGGAAGAATCCCCTTGGTATGTTCAGCGCTATAACGCCATCCTGAATTGGTCGTTGGATCATCGTTTGGCCACGATACTGATGGCTGTAGCTGTATTTGCTGGTTCTCTGGCCTTAGTCCGTTTTATCCCGACAGGGTTTATTACGGCAACTGATCGCGGCCAATCAATACTCACCGTAGAACTTCCCCCAGGGTCCAAGCTGGCAGATACCGACCAGGCTACACAACAAATCAGCCGTTTGATGAAAACGCGCTCTGAAGTAGCCAGTGTCTTTGTCTCTGCTGGTACGGTTGGCAGCCAGGAGGGCAGCAGCACGGGATCTGGAAAAGTCACGAAGGCTACGGTCTATATCAACCTCAAGCCGCGTGGAGAAAGAGCCCTCTCTCAACAACAATTTGAACAGGATGTGCGGCCTCTGTTAGAGCAAGTGCCTGGAGCCCGTCTCAGCTTCTTCGGCGGCAGTGTGAGTGGGGGGAGAGAAGTCACCATCGTGCTGACGGGAGATGATCCCGTCGCGCTCACGAAGACGGCTGATGCTCTTACGACGCAGATGCGGGGAATTCCCGCCCTCGTAGATGTCAGCAACTCAGCTAGTCTGTTGCGGGCAGAACTCCTGATCAAACCTAAATTTGACCGGGCCGCTGACCAAGGAGTATCCGTCCAACAGATTGCCCAAACCGCTAAAATTGCCACCCTCGGTGATATTGATGCCAATCTGGCTAAGTTCAACCTTGCCGATCGTCAGATTCCGATCCGCGTTCAGCTAGACCCCAAGTTCCGCAGCGATCTGGATACTATCGAGAATCTCAGGGTTACCGGAAATGGCGGCAAGATGGTTCCGCTCAAATCGGTTGCGGAGTTTACGGTAGGAAGCGGAGCTGCCCAAATAGATCGTTATGACCGGGCGAGAAAAGTCTCAGTGGAAGCCAACCTAAACGGCGTTCCTCTGGGCCCTGTGATGAAAAAGGTATACGCCTTACCTGCTCTTAAGAATCTACCGGCTTCTGTGCGGATTCAAAACTCTGGGGATGCCAAAGTTATGGCTGATGTATTCTCCCAATTTGGCCTAGCGTTAGGGGCAGCCGTCATCCTCATTTTTGCGGTGTTGGTCCTATTGTTTGGCAGTTTCTTCCACCCGTTCACCATCATGATGGCACTCCCACTCTCTTTGGGAGGAGCTTTAGCGGGTCTCCTAGTCTTTGGCAAACCGCTGGGACTCTATGCCTTGATTGGTATTGTCATGCTCATGGGGTTAGTCACCAAAAACTCTATTCTGCTGGTGGAATACGCGATCGTCGCCATGCGTGAAGGCGTTCCCCGCAGAAAAGCGATGGTTGAAGCTGGAGATAAACGGATGCAACCTATTCTAATGACCACCATTGCCATGATTGCGGGGATGATGCCAATTGCTTTAAGTATTGGGGCTGGTGCTGAAGCCCGCGCTCCGATGGCGGTGGCCGTAGTGGGCGGTCTCGTTACTTCGACCCTCCTTACCTTGGTCGTCATTCCAGTAGTCTTCACCTATGTAGACGACTTGCAAAACTGGTTCTCCCGTACCTTTGGGAAGGTGGTCAATCAGCCTACACCTCAGCCCAGCCAACAAGAGTAGTGGTGGTGAAACTCATGGAGAATCTGTTCGGATTAGCAGCCTAGCCGACAGATCTCCATAAAAGAACTACATCGCTTGTATCTTGATTATGTATCAATACCTTTGGGCCTATGGAACCTTACGGCACGGCGAAAGTAACCATCATTTACTGATCGGTTGCGCCTTCATGGGCATGGCCCGTTATCCAGGTTTACTATTCTCTGTACAGGGTCGCTATCCTATATTTCAGCCTGACCAAACTCAAGCTGACCAAACTCAAGGAGGTGAGGCCGTCATCGGCGAAGTCTACCAAATCAAACCAGAGCTTTGGCCTCAGCTAGATGAATTGGAAGGTATCGAGGAAGGATATTATCGAAGAGCCTCTTTCCCGATCAGCCCAGACATTGTTCCTGGAAAAGCACAGGCCATCGTCTATGT
>CASBPW010000073.1 GCA_949127685.1 Candidatus Sivonenia alaskensis PMM_0068
CTGGTGCAGTTCTGGGGCTGGCCTCTGAGCGGTCCCCGAGTTTAGCCTGAGCCGAACCGCTACGTCGAAGGGAGGACCGGGCAGAACAAAACGTACGTATTGAGGATGTACTAACGACTCTGACGCAATTGCGCCCCTTCTGCCAGTGCATCCCATAAGTTATAGCTATCTCTTGGTAGGAAAACCCTGCGTTGTAAAGCGCTAAGAATTGCTCAGCTTCTTTTTGTAACCTCTGGAGTTTTTCGGGATTGGGGGGACCTCCCTTCTTTGTGTGGTACAAAACCGGGAATTGCCGATAAACGTCGAGCTATTAGCGGTCCTGAGCCCCCTACCATTTGGGCTACTTCTTTAAAGGTAAGTCCCGAGTCATAGAGATCTAGAGCCTTTTGAACGTCAATCTTAATCAAGTCGGCACCCCTTCTCCTGGGCACGAAACCGGGAATGCGCATCAGTTGCTGCCTTACCATTTCGTGGGAGATGGCATAGAGAAGGGCTATTTTGCGAAAACTTAGTCCTGAGTTATAGAGTTCAAGCATCTTTTCAGGATTCAATTGTTTTGCCCCAAGGCAGGCACAAAAATCACACTTAATTAATGTTTCCCAAAAGACAGCCACGAGTTTACAGGTAACCCTAGACTACTGGTCAGAGGGGTATATGTAACCCTTCTGTGTCGCAGATGCTCCAATAGATATCAAGGAGTTGTTTAAGTAAACTCCAAAGTCAATTGCCCTGTGTGTATGGTGCTTTCATCTTCCTTGGAAAAGTTGGAGACCGACAAACCCAGCAAGCGGACGCGACGCTCATCTGGTGGTAAAGATTTGAGCAATTGCTGGCCTAGGAGGAAAAGACTTTCGGCCTTATACAAAAGCTCTGGGACCGTCCGGCTACGGGTCAACTGTTGCAGATCCGCATATTTGAGTTTCAGAATCAGGGTATGTCCCGCCAACTGGTTTTTCTCCAAGCGTTCTTGCAATGCCTTGGACAACATGCCTAGTTGTTCGACGAGAGCGTCAAGGTCTGACAGATCTTCGAGAAAAGAGGTTTCAACTCCTACAGACTTTCGGCTGCGATTTGGAACAACCTGACGGGTATCTTGCCCATGAGCCATTTGATAGTAGAAGTGCCCATGCTTTCCGAAGTGACGAGCTAAATCTATGGCAGTCCATTGCTTGAGGTCAGCGCCAGTTCGAATGCCCAGGGCGTGCATCCGTTCTGCGGTTACCTTTCCAACGCCATAAAATTGCTCAATAGGCAAGGACTCAACTAGGGCCTCGGCTGCATGAGGTTGAATAAGGCAAAACCCATCGGGTTTATTCAAGCCAGAGGCGAGCTTTGCCAGAAATTTATTGTAGGAAACCCCTGCTGAGGCAGTGAGGCCGGTTTGTTCAAAGATAGTTACTTTTATCTGGCGAGCGATAAGGGAGGCAGAGGGGATATCAAGCTTATTGCTAGTTACCTCTAGGTAGGCTTCGTCCAAAGCCAGCGGCTCAACCAAGTCTGTGTAGGCGAGAAAGATTTGATAAATTTGCTCGGAGATGGCCTTGTAAACATCGAATCTGGGTGGAGCGAAGATCAGGTCTCTGCACTTTTGGATAGCCAGACGTGAGGGCATCGCAGAATGGATACCGTAGCGGCGGGCTTCATAACTGGCGGCAGCGACAGCTCCACGTTGCTGGGGAGTCCCACCGACGACCAATGGTTTACCCCGGAAAGCTGGATTATCGCGCTGCTCTACAGAAGCGTAGAAAGCGTCCATATCAATATGAATGATTTTTCGGAGGGTTGACATCTTTCATAGCCAGACCATTTTCAGTGTGGGCCTAAAAGTGGTCATTTGTCCAAAAGTTAGGTATCGATTAGGAAAAATAGGAATCTATTGTCCTGACTGAATTGATCTAAAAACGACTACGTATACCCCGTAGCTTGCTGCGTTAGCGTGTCCGGCAGGCGCAGCCGACAAGTGCAGGCTTGTCCTGATTGGGTTTGTTCGTTCTATAGGCGGTTTTGAATTTTTTAGGGACGACTAGCAATCAAAAACATCGGGGGTCAATGCCCTGTTCTCGAAGAAGTTGAGCCAAGCGCTCTGCCCGTTGACAATCCCCTGAACGTTTCAGTTCTGCAGTTTCAGTGCAAATGCTAAACTACGGCTAACCGCATTCCAAGGCTGTTCTAGTTCTATGACTGCCCTGACGCTGAATTTAGACTCGATTGCCCATCTGACCTACGACCAGTTTCGTGAACTGTGTCGAGAAAATCGTGACATTAGACTCGAACTGACGGCTAAGGGAGAACTTATTGTTATGCCGCCAACTGGATGGGAATCGGGCAGACGGAATTCTAACTTAAACCTTGACTTAGGGCTATGGAACCGCCAAACAGGGATGGGGATTGTATTTGACTCCTCAACGGGCTTTATCCTCCCCAACGGTGCCATCCGCTCTCCTGATGCGGCTTGGGTTGCATCAGAAAGGCTCACTGCCCTTAACCCAGATCCTGAAGGCTTTTTACCCCTCGCGCCTGACTTTGTGATTGAACTTCGTTCGGCAAGCGACCGCCTCAAACCTCTCCAAGACAAAATGCAGGAATACATCGACAATGGCGTTCGCTTAGGCTGGCTTCTGAATCCTAAAGACCGAACCGTTGAGATATATCGGATTGGTCAAGGCATTGAAGTTTTGCAATCGCCGACTGAGGTTTCTGGTGAAGACGTGTTGCCTGGGTTTGTGC
>CASBPW010000074.1 GCA_949127685.1 Candidatus Sivonenia alaskensis PMM_0068
AGCTTGAACACTGGCTTCCTTGGGCATCAAACCATTATTAAACCCGTACCAAAAGCTAGCCAGGAGAATAATGATTCCTCCTAGAATAAAGCCACTTTTATTAAGAATTGTATTGCTAACTCTCACGTTTTACCAAGGCTCCCAAATGCAAGTATCTAAAACTTACTCCTATCCAGCCAACATAATCTGAATCAAGGGGGGAGATAGGCCTACTTAGCCTTTTTTTCAGATTTGCATGATACTGCTTTACAAGCACTATTGACAATACGCACCCAAGTAACAATATACACAGCATTCAAGGACTGCATAGGGGTCTATATAGTGCATTTTGATACTCTGGATCCCAAAATTGCTACCTAAATTAGACAATAATGAGGCTAACAAATTGCTTCCAAATTTTAGGATAAGTTTACATTTCGCTTAATTTTGGAAAAAAACATAAAGCTTTAGTAGCACTCCTTAACAGTCTATCTACACTTAAGACTATGAATACATCGATTCACGAAGATTTTTAGCCCTCTTTTCGTACATTCTGCACTCAATAGCATACATAGGGTTTATAGATGAATTTTTCTAGGGTTCCTTTTCAGAGCCGATCGGCAGAAAAGTTTTCTCCAGTCAAGACTGTCCGTATTTTGCTTTATGCCTTAGTCCCTTCGGTTATCTTGTTGATGGGCCTGGGGGGTATGACCCGTGTGATGAATGCCGGACTGTCTTGTCCCGATTGGCCTCTATGTTTTGGCACGCTCTTTCCAGAGATGAATCTCGAAATATTCTTGGAATGGTTTCATCGAGTGGTAGCAACAGCGATCGGTGCCGTAACCCTATTCCTTTTTGGATTCTCTTGGTGGACCCGAAAACAGCTGCCCAAGGGAGTGCCTTTCTGGACAGGCTTAGCCTTAGGCACCGTTCTATTTCAAGGGATTTTAGGAGGACTGACTGTCACTAAATCTTTACGGTTTGACATTGTGACGGCCCACTTAGGCACTGCAACTCTATTTCTACTAATTTTGGTCGGTCTTGCTGCTGTCCTCACTCCTTTTCAGGCTACCGGCAAGAAAGGACCTTTACTTGGACTCTCCGTGAGCGCCACTGTATGTAGCTATATTCAGGTGATTCTTGGGGGTTTAGTCGCTTCTCAGTGGGCTCTACAGAGTTGTATGGGCGATGGCATTCTCTGCCAAATCATGCATAATCATCTTCTCGGAGTCGTCCCCACCACCTTGATGGTGCTGGTGATTGGGGTCACAGCATGGCGGATGAAAACCTACCATCCCACAATACGGCGTCTCAGTTTGGGCGCCGTTGGACTCTTGTTTCTTCAGATCATTTGGGGTGTAACGGCTTTTGAGATACAGCTTACGGCTCCCCTGATCACCGTTGCTCACTTGATCACAGGAGTTACCTTGGTTGCCACTCTGGTCGCTTTGGCTGTGTTCACTTGGCGCGAACGCCATGTTTTATCTGCTTAACATCGAATGGTTTCAATAAGGATTTTGCGCTGTGAATAAGTTTTCAAGTCTATCTCCAAATACCCAAGTTCCTACTGCTCGAGTTCCTAACGCTCAAGTTACAGCACTCAACTCAACAGTCGTCTCAAAGATAGGAGCAACCGTAGCAGACTATATTCAGCTAACGAAGCCCCGGATCATTGTCCTTCTGTTGATCACCACCGCTGGCGCCATGTGGATTGCCGGAGAAGGAATGGTTCCCTGGTACCAGTTAATGCTGACTCTGCTTGGAGGTACGTTGGCCTCAGCTTCAGCGAATACCTTTAACTGTGTTGTGGACCGAGACATCGATTACATTATGGAGCGGACTCGCAGTCGCCCCTTGCCTTCCGGTCGCATTCAGCCTTATCAGGCCATTACTTTTGGCAGCATTCTGGGCGTCCTTTCTTTTACCCTATTGGCTGCATTCATTAACCCGCTTAGTGCCTGGTTGGCCCTATCAGGGATCTTGTTCTATGTTTTCGTCTATACCCTTGGCCTCAAGCGCACTTCTACCCAAAACATTGTGATCGGTGGAGCGGCTGGAGCTATTCCTCCTCTAGTAGGTTGGGCTGCTGTTACAGGAGATTTGAGTCCTTCTGCCTGGGTCCTCTTCGGAATTATTTTCCTGTGGACGCCTCCTCATTTCTGGGCTTTGGCTCTGATGCTCCGGGATGACTACCGTAAGGCAGGTATCCCTATGTTGCCTGTGGTGAAAGGCACAGAAGAGACCGTGAAGCAAATTTTACTCTATACCTTGCTGATGGTGCCGATGACACTACTGCTCTATCCCTTGGGGACCATGGGCTTGTTCTATGCTGTTTCAGCAAGCATTCTGGGAATCCTCTTTATCGCTCGTTCCTGGAGACTTTTGAGTTTTCCTGATGATAAGCAAGAGGCACGGGTTGTCTTTAAATTCTCTATTCTCTATTTGATGCTGCTTTTCGCGGCGATGGCCATGGATTCGATCATCCGCCTATTCATGTAAACGCAATGAATACTCTAGTTAAACCAGGCACTAAAGTCAGTCTCAAAGACATTGTTCCCGAGGGACATGATAGCTACAGCAAAGATGATTCTGAAGTAACGTGTAAGCTCCAAGAAGATTTGGATAGCATGTACGCACTTCAAGAACGTCTCTATGCCGAGGGCCAGCAAGCTCTCCTCATCGTTCTCCAGGGAATGGATACGGCAGGAAAAGACGGAACGATTAAACATGTAATGACAGGGCTTAATCCTCAAGCGTGTAATGTAATCAGTTTTAAGGCTCCGACTCCTGAAGAATTAGGCCATGACTTTCTCTGGCGTACACACCAGCATGTCCCCCCGAAAGGCCACATTACCGTTTTGAATCGCTCCCATTATGAAGATGTACTTATTGCACGAGTACATCAACTAGTTCCAGAGAAAATCTCAAAGTATCGCTATAACCAAATCAATGAATTTGAAGAGCTGTTAGTTGAAAGTGGTACGCTCATCCTAAAATTTTTCTTATACATCTCTAAAGATGAGCAAAAACGTCGACTCCAAGAACGGATAGATCAACCCGAAAAACATTGGAAACTTGCCCCTAGTGACTTCGCAGAACGTCAACTCTGGGATAAATACATAGAAGCGTATGAAGCGATGTTGTCTGAGTGTAGTACGGAGACAGCCCCCTGGCATATTATCCCAGCCAATCACAAGTGGTATCGCAATCTGCTCGTTGCAGATGTGGTTGAAAAAACTCTACGGGATATGGATCCTCAATGGCCTAAACCAACTATTGACATAGCAAAGCTCCAGGCAGAGCTCAATAAATAGGATTATTGCTTAGGTTTCTGTTGCAAAAATGGTTGGGGCTATAGTCTTTTCCAGGAGATCTGTTTGCTAGGCTGCTTGGAAGCGTTAGTTTGCGCTAGAACAGTTCTAGGCAATTCTCAGCAGTTGTTTTCCTGAAGTTGCCAAGATAGACCTTAATAAGCGAGCTTTATTTTCATCCAGTCTGGCTTCATACATGAATTTTTCTGCTCTATGGTCACGATGAGCAGCACGTAGCATATTTAAGAGCGCATAGTAAAAATTCAATTTTTCCGGTAGAGACTGAGCTGGATTTGCCAAGCATTGCTTGAGAACAGGCCCTGAAGTTGTTAGTTCTTCATCGAGGAGAACATTTAGGGCCTGCAGATCAATGTTGTGGGGGTGTAGTGTCACACTTCTCCTTTTCCTAAGCGGGAAGAACGGAAATCAACATGTGGGCGCGTCGGTTTGATCTTTTTATCTTGCTCTGCATAGGCTTTCTAGTCCGCATCCTTGCTAAGAGTTTTGGGAGCAAGCATCGGTTCATCCGTTGGGACAACAGACATTGGTCCGATACTTTCCGACCCTTGATAAGAAGCTTGGAACATGACCAGGAGGGTACTAGCCAAAAAGACCAAGCCCAAGCCCAAGGCAGGGAAGGATAGTTTCGGAGGTAAAGCCAGCTTCATCATGGAAAAGCAGTATGCTGCTGAAATGTATCAAACTAAACAAAGTATAAAGGGAAGATTCCCCTTTTGTGTGTATTGCATATTGCACCGGTGTGACAATTCAAGCTAGAAAACCCCTGCCTGGATAGGTTTAGAGTAGGCGGAGTTGGTCTAGCTTCTCTTGCGTCATTGTCGACATATCCCCTTCTATCTCCGTAGACTGCCTCGTAGCAGTCTTTGACCGTTGGGCACCTTCTCCTTCAAGCAGACGTTGAGCAGCCGTGATCAGATCTCGTTGGAATTCCTCTGAACTTTCCTGAGTTTGAAGATATTGTTTAAGGGCTTCCACCGGATTGAGCGTGCTATTTTCACCCAGACCTGGAACACGAGGCTGGGCTAACTTGCTGATCAGCTGGGGTTGGATTTGGCAGGAGAACGCTGGGGCAAGCGCCCGTTGAAGCTCTTCTAAGTTGATCTGCTCTGCCTGATGGGTATGGAGGCTATAACGTAGACGGACCACGCAACCGTCCAGCACGATAGATCCAATAGCCTGCAGTAAAGCTGCTTGGGGATCAACGCTTTCGGCAAGGTCTAGCTGGAGGGTACGAAAAGAACGGGCAGGCAGCTTAATAAATTCGTAGCGCGCAGGACCTTCTCCAATCTCAACGAGCATAAAGCCCTTATCTTCTTTCTCTTCTCCAAAATCCACCCGCTCGATAGAGCCTGGATAGATGACGGGTGGGTCTTCACAAAGTATCTGATGACGATGGACATGGCCGAGGGCAACATATTTAAATTCTGGACGAGCGACTAAGGATACGGGGAGACAAAACCCTTTGCCTACGGCGAGATGACGCTCCGCACCATAGACTGCCCTATCCATCATGGCATGAGCCGTCAAGAGAGCAGGAACCTTAGGATCTAAGCCACGAATTTCACCTTCAAGCGCTGTTTCGATCCGCTGCACCAGCAGTTCGTCCACTTGATCCAGCGACATTCCTCTGGTTACATCTTTCGTAAGTAGCGTGGAGCGATGCACCCAAGGTAGCGTCACCACCTGCACCGGGCCAGAGCGTGTCTCAATACGGTGGGTCGTCAGACTATCCCCGACTATAAATCCCGGCACCCCCAGAGCTGTATAAATATTCAAACTGGCGGAGGCACCAGCACGACCATAGAGGTCATGATTCCCCACCAAAAGGACTGTAGGGATTTGTGCTTCTGAAAGCCGCTTGAATTGACGGGCAAAAGCTTCCTGGTGAGCAGGCTCTGGCGTGGCATTAGGAAAAGCATCTCCTCCAAACAGCACTAAGTCCACCGATTCACTGATCGCTCGGTCAATCACCATCCCCAAGGTGCTGACAAAATCCTCAAAACGGGTGTTCTGCCCTGTGTGTGGATTGATTCTTCCATGCAGCAAACCTGAACCGAGATGGGTATCTGCCGTATGCAGGATGCGTAACACCATAATGCCGATGTGTATAAGTGTCCCTATTCTAGCGTTTCACCTGATAAACTTCGCAGCCTCTGCCGGCAAATGTTCTGGGGGCAAATGACAGAGGCTCTTTGCTATGGTTTGCATCAAAACTAACGAGTACTTATACTCAGTCCTTCGATTAGTCTGATTACTATGGGTTTGCAAATCTTAAGAGTTATTTCAGAATTCAGGTCTGAAATTGACATACCCTACAATTCCGTCTTATGGTCAAGATACCCAATAAGAAACTTTTGTGAATTCTTTAATGTTTTTTTGTATCAAATTGTAGCCAGAAAGCAACTCTTTGTTCGAGGAGCGCCAAAGGTCAGAGCACCTAAATAAGAATTCGCATTCTAAATCGAGGGGGAAAGAAAACAATGGAAAGCGCCAGAATAGGTTTCAATCGGGATTCTGTTGGGCTTTATTTGCAGGAAATCGGTAAAATTCCTCTTCTGAAACCTGAAGAAGAGGTGGTCTTGGCCCGTCAGATTGCTGATGGGGGACCTAGGGGAGAACGCGCTAAGCGCAAACTGGTGCAAGCTAATCTGCGTCTGGTAGTTTCTATTGCTAAGAAATATCTCAATCGGGGCGTTCCTTTCTTGGATCTGATTCAGGAAGGTTCTATTGGCCTGATTCGTGCTGCTGAAAAATTTGAACACGAACGGGGTTACAAATTTTCTACCTATGCTTATTGGTGGATTCGTCAAGCAATTACCCGTGCGGTCGCTTCTCAGTCCCGTACTGTGCGTTTACCTGTCCATATGGTCGAGAAGATCAATCGGGTTAAAAAAATTCGCCGTCAACTGACTCAGGAGTTGGGTCGTGCCCCGATCGTAGAAGAAGTGGCCAAGGCGCTAGAGATTGACGTGGAAGAACTAGAAGCAATCACCCGTGCTTCCCGCCGGACCGTTTCGCTAAATGTGACGGTGGGCAAGGAAGAGGACACCGAACTGATCCAGTTGATTGAAGACCACGAGGTGATGCCTCCAGACGAAAATCTGGACCGCGAAGCCCTGTGCTCTGAAGTCAATGAACTGCTCGACCACCACCTGACCCCTCGGGAGCGCGACATTCTTGCGCTACGGTTTGGTTTATCGGACGGACAACGCCACACTCTTGACGAAGTCGGTCATATCTTTGGGCTGTCTCGGGAACGAATTCGCCAAATCCAGGCCAAAGCATTCCGCAAACTCCGCCGCACCCGCCAGCGTCAGCGTCTCTATGAGTGGATTGGCATGGCGTAGCTAGCCCTAGAAATATTTAAACTGAGTCCTCCTGTGAGGGGGGATTTTGTTTAGGAGATTCTTTATGCACATTCCAAATCATCTGCCGGAGCACACCCCGAAGGAGGGCCACTTCTTCAGAGGTCAACGCTGCCCGATTGAACAATCGACGGAACTTTTCCATTTTGCGTTTAGCCGTGTGGGGTTGTAGGTAACCAACTTCTAATAGGGCTTCTTGAAAGTGCTGATAGAACCCTTCGGTTTCACCGGCAGGGGCTGGAGGTAGTAGTGTGACGCCCGAGGTCAGTTCTTGTCGCGTTTGTTGACTGAGGACATAGGCACAGACAGCCACTGCCTGGGCCAAGTTCATAGAAGGATAGTTTTGAGAAGTCGGAATATAGATAAATCGCTGACAAAGCGCTAATTCTTCATTACTTAGCCCCCGATCCTCTGGCCCAAAAACCAGGGCTACGGGCCCTAGATGACGTTGCTTCGCCAACCAGGAAAGACCCGTTTCAGGAGGTTCGAGGGGTGCCGGGACCGTTCGGGCCCGAGCCGTGGTACCAACGACCGCCACACAGTCCTGGAGTGCTTCGGGCAAACTATCGAATAGGGAGCAACGGCGCAGCAGGTCTTCCGCATGTACCGACATATCCAAAGCCTGGGTATCAAAAGGGTCGCATTGAGGAGCCACCAGCACCAGTTCTGAGAGATCAAAATTTTTCATCGTGCGGGCGACAGCACCAATATTCAACGGGCCTTTGGGTTGGACAAGCACTATTTGGATCATGGGTTTGACTTTGCTTGACTTGGATACCGTGTGCAGTCGATGATACGCGAGTTTAACTGCAACTGAACTAGCAGAAGAATTCTGCATACTATTGAGCTG
>CASBPW010000075.1 GCA_949127685.1 Candidatus Sivonenia alaskensis PMM_0068
ATCTTTAGGATCGAGGTGAACCGCTTGCACTTGAAGGGCGAGTTTTTGACAAGCTTGAACAATCTCTTGTCTACCGCCATAGTTGGTGGCCACATTAAAGAGAATGGCTTCATTTCCGCTGGTTGCATCGGTCGCTCGCTGGATCTCTGCCCTCAGGAGCTCTGGTAGAGCCTGCAGGTCTCCCACAAAACGGATTTTTACTCCTTCCGCTACCATTTCTTTGAGTTCTCGACGGAGTACGGTCTGGAATAAAGTCATCAAGAACTGTACTTCTTCTAGCGGTCTCCCCCAGTTCTCTGTAGAAAAAGCATAGACCGTCAAAGCTTCAATGCCCCAGTCTTTGCAGCAGCGGAGGATCTCTTTCAAGGTAGCTACTCCTTGGCGGTGTCCCATAATTCGGGGAAGCCCACGACTCTTCGCCCATCGGCCATTGCCATCCATAATCACCGCAACATGGCGGGGCAAATGTGTTTGTAATAAATCCGATGGTAGCGTGCGAATAGAAACCGGAAGGGCAGTCATTCACCAGTTCTCGAATTACTAGAAGGAGATAGGAAGCGCTTGGTCAACAGAGAGATGTTAGGCATCATGGTAGAGGTCTGTCTTTCCCGTTCAGGGGAATAACGCTGGTTGAGTAAGTCTTTTAGCTGTTCCACAGTGAGCGGTCTGTAGATTTGCCCACCTTCGGCAAAGGAAATTGAACCTGTTTCCTCGGAAACAATAATACAGCGTGAATCAGTCTGTTCCGTCACTCCGATACCTGCTCGGTGGCGAGTCCCCAACTTGCGGGAGGTGACTTGGTCGGTCATCGGCAGAATAACTCCTGCTGTTTCAATACGCCAATCTCGCAAAACTACTGCACCGTCATGAAGGGGCGTTTTAGGGTGAAATAAAGACAAAAGAAGTTCGTGCTTGAGTTGAGCATCTAAACGCACACCGCCGTCTGTAAGTAAGTTTTCTTGGATGGGCGTACCTTCCAAGACTATCAAAGCACCGATGCGTTGTTGAGAAAGTTCTTTGACCGCGACAAGAAGTTCTTCTACGGAAGGATTATTCATAGTCGAGGGACGATCTGGAAGCAGAGCGGTAATAAAATCGCCGCGCCCCAGCTTTTCTAGAAATTTCCGCAATTCTGGTTGAAAAACAATGATGATAGCTACGAAAAGCCCGACAGAGAGCTTATCTAAAATGAACGTGAGAAGCTTCAGGTCAGCCAGATAACTGAGAACATAAATAGCTCCTAGAATCAATGCTCCCCTGGTCAGCCATACTGCACGGGTTTTACGGATGAGCTGATAGACAAAATAAAGGAGCAACACAACGGACGCCCAATCCACAAAATCGATGGGGCGCACATTCTGCACAAACTGCTCAAAATTAAATCCCACAGCTAAATCCTTCACTCCTCATAAGCGTAGTCATTTTTTGGTTAGAACGTATACGCTCCAAACAACAAAGTAGTAGTTCGGTGAAACACCAACCTTTCACTTAAGTGAATGAAGAGAGTTCCAAGGTGGACTTCTCTGACTTCTCTATTCTCCCCTAATCTCAGGACCTCTAGAAGAGTTTATTAGTTCCAAATGTATATGATGAACACCATAAAGTAGTAAATTGTTCATCAAATTTTTTGTTTGGCTCTATATAGAAAATTTTTACAAAGTTTTTCTTTATTCGGGTAATTTGCGTAAATCTAGATAAATCCAGAATTAATAGGAAGGAATATGAAGCAGTGCACGCTGATTGGTCTTGGGCCTGGGTCGCCAGACCATCTTACATTTCGCGCAAAAATTGCTTGCGAACAGGCTAAACCCCTTTATGTCAAAGATAAGGACCATCCTGTAGTTATTGATCTGCAGCAAAGGGGCTATCCGATTCAGGAGATTACCCTAGAAGAAGTACAAAACTTACTCCAACAGGACCAACCTTTTTCTTATGCGGTACCTGGCCATCCGCTGGAAGATGAAATGTCCCAAGCGTTAGGGCCCTATTGCGGAGCATTGATTCCTGGAGTGTCCATACGTCGTTTCCCTCAGGACCTAGAACGTTTGGAGCAATTCATGGCGATAGTCGCTAAGGTCCGCAGCGAATGTCCCTGGGATGCCGCTCAAACCCCGGCAAGTTTATGCCCCTATGTCTTGGAAGAAGCCTATGAAACCGTAGATGCTATCGAATCTGGGGATATTCAACATATTCAAGAAGAACTAGGGGATTTATTGCTCCAAATTGCTCTTCAAGCTCAAATCTTCAGCGAACGGGGATTGTTTGGTTGGGCAGAGATTGCTCAGGGAATCACCGACAAACTGATTCGTCGTCATCCTCATGTATTTGCAGAGGCAGATTTAAGGACTCCTGAGGAAGTGTCCATTACCTGGGAGCAAATCAAAAGTCAGGAGGCACAAGCCAAGGGCATTACTCAGACACTCAGTACTAAATTGGCCAAGATCCCTCGTTCTATGAGTAGCTTGGGGGCTTGCCTCAAAATTTCTCAGAAAGTAGCGGCTCTTGGTTTTGAATGGCCAGACTTGGGGTCCGTTTGGGCCAAGTTCGACGAGGAATTGGAAGAACTGAAACAGGCTATTGGTCATGAGTCCGCCAAACGTCAAGGGGAAGAACTGGGGGATGTGTTGTTTACGCTGGTAAACTTGGCCCGTTGGTTAGAAGTCAATCCAGAGATCGCTCTGCAAGAAACTAATCAACGTTTTTTAGCTCGGATAGAGCAAGTGGAATCCCTGGCCGGTCGTCCTTTGTCCGATCATTCTCTAGAGGAATTAGAAAGCCTATGGCAACAGGCTAAACAAAAATTAGCAGGTCAATAAATGCCCCTAAAATAGGTAAATAGGTTTTCTCGAACTACGCTTGGGCATAGTATTGATAATCTATTCTTTTGTTTGAGTACTCTGAAGTCTGCCTTAGCTATGACATCTTTGCCTGCAACTTCTTACTCTGGATATTTTGAACGTGGAGGGAACGGACTAGACCCTCTACGGAAATTGGTAATTCGATCAGCTACGGCCTGGGAGTCTGAACCCTTAGCCAGCCTGTTGCTCTGTTGTTTCCACGGCAGCGGTGGTTTCAATGACCTCTTGGCTCATTGGCTGAAAAGCAACTTGATGAGAGAACTGACTATTCGTTTTAATAGGCCTGCTACGGATTATCTTTGCTTGGTAGCCCATTTGGATGGAAAACTAGTGGCGACCGTGGAGATGGTGCTAAAGCCAGTTCCTGTTGCCTATCAGCGAGGGCGTAAAGCAGACATGCGGCATTATGTATACGTTTCTAATTTGGCAGTCCACCCAAAGTATCGGCGTCTAGGCATCGCCCAGCGTTTACTCAGCCGAGTGGAAGAAGTGGCTGTAAGCTGGCGTCAACCCTCGGTTCGTCTGCATGTCTTAAGCCATAATCGTAGTGCTCTTAAGCTCTATCAGTCCCGTGGGTATCGATTGGAACGAGAAGAACTTGACTGGTCTAACCTCCTGTGGCCCAGGTTTGGGGGCAAGTGGTTGATGAAAAAACGTCTTCCTGAACCGATCAGGACCTATAGGCTCCCATGAGTGAACAGACCTCTCTTGACTTTGGTGATATTCAGCTAGAAGATACGACACCGATGATGCGGCAATATTTGGAAATTAAATCCAAATATACCCATTGCCTCCTCCTCTACCGAATGGGTGATTTCTACGAGGCTTTCCTGGAGGATGCCAAGACGCTTTCTCGTGAATTGGAACTCGTGCTTACGGGGCGTCAAGCCGGGGAAAAATTAGGTCGGATCCCTATGGCTGGGATTCCTTACCACGCCTTAGAACGCTATGCGGCTCAACTGGTGGAAAAAGGGTATGCCTTGGCCATTTGTGACCAAATGGAAGCGGCAGACCAAGCCAAAGGATTGGTGCGGCGGGAAGTAACGCGGGTGATTACTCCAGGGACGCTTCTGGAAGAAGGAATGTTGGCGGCTCGTCAAAACAACTATTTGATTGCCCTCGTTCAAGCAGGAGAGCATTGGGGACTGGCCTATGCCGACATTTCTACGGGGGAATTTCGGGTGATGCAGGTGGAAGGATTAGAACCTCTGGTCCAGGAGGTTTATCGCCTTAATCCCTCAGAGATTTTACTCCCTACCGATACGCCAAACCCCCTCAAACTCCTACGTCCCGGTGAACGTTCTGAACACCTCCCCGAATATTTACCGGGACAGTTCTGCTATACCCTGCGTTCCCAACGGGGTTTTCTGCTGGATGAAGCGAAAGAACGAGTTTTTCGGACCTTTAAAGTCCGGTCTCTAGAAGGATTTGGTTGTACTCAACTCCCCTTAGCGATCCGGGCGGCAGGGGGCCTCTTGGAATATCTGGAAGATGTCGGTATGGCGGTCCCTCTGCAGGGGATACAGACCTACACGCTCAGTCAGTATCTGCTTTTGGACTCCCAAACTCGGCGCAACTTGGAACTCACCCAGACGGTACGGGATGGTAGCTATAACGGGTCCTTATTGTGGGCCCTAGACCGTACTAAAACGAGTATGGGTGGGCGGGCACTGCGTAGTTGGTTGATGCAGCCCTTGCTCTCGGTCCAAGCGATTGAAGAACGCTTAGCTTCTGTTGAAGAATTGGTCCAAGATGGTTTCCTCCGGCAACAGGTCCAACGGACCTTAGAAGGGGTCTATGATCTGGAACGGCTGTCCAGTCGTGCCGGATCCGGTACGGCTAATGCCAGAGACCTCGTAGCCTTGGGGGAGTCTTTAGCGAAGTTGCCAGATATTGCCGTTGTGGTGGCTGACGCAAAGTCTTCCTATCTGACCCCCTTACAAGAAGTCTCTCCTGAACTTCAAGCTTTGGCTGAAAAAATTTTGCGGACGCTGGTAGAGTCCCCGCCGCTCACGCTGACCGAAGGGGGCTTGATCCGCTCTGGAATGCATGAACCTCTAGACCAACTCAATCAACAGGTGGAAGCGGACCGTCAGTGGATTGCCAACCTGGAGACTACAGAACGCCAACGTACGGGTGTTTCCACGCTCAAAGTGAGCTTCAATAAAACCTTCGGCTACTACCTTTCTGTTAGCCGGACTAAGTCGAGTCAAGTCCCCCAGGACTATATCCGTAAACAAACCCTTGTTAATGAAGAGCGCTACATTACACCAGAACTTAAAGAAAAAGAATCCCGCATTCTGAATGCTAGAGAGCAACGGGAACGTTTAGAGTATGAGCTATTTCTGGAGTTGCGCAAGTCGGTCGCTCATCATGTGGTGGCTATTCGTCAAATCGCACTACATTTATCGCGTTTGGATTCTTTGGCTAGTTTGGCAGAAGTCGCCGTCTACCGAAAATATACCCGACCTAAGATGGCGACAGACCGAAGAATAGAAATTGAACAAGGTCGTCATCCAGTGATTGAGCAGCGTCTACCTGAGGGATTTTTTGTTCCGAATGATGCGCACTTGAGTAGCACGGACCTTGACCCAGATTTGATTGTGCTTACAGGACCAAATATGTCTGGAAAGTCTTCTTATTTGCGGCAGGTGGGCTTGATTCAACTGATGGCACAAATGGGTAGTTTTGTGCCTGCAGATGCAGCCTATCTTAGTATTGCAGACCGTATCTTCACGCGTGTGGGAGCGGTGGATGACTTAGCCATGGGGCAGTCTACTTTCATGGTAGAAATGACGGAAACAGCCAATATTCTGAATCATGCAACCCCTAAATCATTAGTGCTCCTTGATGAAATTGGTCGAGGCACGGCTACTTTTGATGGGCTTTCTATCGCTTGGGCTGTAGCAGAATATCTGGCAGCACAGATTGGGTCTCGGACTATTTTTGCTACTCATTACCATGAGCTGAATGAACTAGCACATACCTTAGAAAATGTCGCAAATTACCATGTTATGGTGCAAGAATTGGAAGAGGAGGTCGTCTTTCTGCATCGGGTAGAAGCAGGGGGAGCAGATCGTTCCTATGGGATCGAAGTAGGGCGATTGGCAGGGTTGCCGCCTGCAGTTATTCAACGGGCCAAGGAAGTCATGCATCAGGTGGAACAGCACTCTCAGATTGCGGTTGGATTGCGTCGTCCGCAAGAGAAGAAGTGAATTTTTGATACTTAACTAATGTGAGTTCGGTTGAATCTCTGAGATCCACGATAAGCCTTTCATGGGTTTAGATCCACCAGTATCAACAAAAAATCATGGGGCATGAACCGATGAATGAGAAGTAGACTCATGGACCCTTCTCCTGTCGCGAAAGTCGGCCTGCTAAGCTGTAGTTTGCCAAGCCCATATATTCTCTAAAGACAAGAACTGCTTCTTTTGGAGCAGTGTATTCGAGGGGTAGTGGGCTTAAGTAAGGCATGACCGTAAACCCCATCCGTTGAAAAGTAAGTAGGGCCCTGAGCATATGGGCTGGATCGGTGATGAGTAAAATCCGCTGGATCCCTTTTGGTTGTAATAAGATCGCTGCAAAACGGGCATTTTCTTCAGTCGTCTGGGAGCAATTCTCGCTGTTTAGATATTGCTGCGGAATGCCTCCTGCTGTAAGAAGTTTCATAATCACCGGAGAATCTTCTCTCCCACTCACAAAAATCTTAGGGGCTCGGCCCGTTTTCCAGAGCTTGGCGGCAACTTCGGCACGAGACTTTCGAAGATCCTTTCCCCGACCTAGAACCACAATGGCGTCTGCGGATGCACCAGAATCTGGGGGCAGTTGGCCCACCAAGATGCGATTGCCTAGAGCAATAGTCGGCGGTGCAAGCAGGATACAGTACAGCAGCAATGAGATAGACGCTACCCATCGAATCAGGCGTTTCCAGGGCAGAGCCGGTATCAGCCAAGTTAAACCTATGCATATCAGCAAAGGCACTACAACCAGCACAGGGGTTGTCAGCCAATCAAAAAATACCCAATTGAACCAGGTCCAAGAGGTAACCGGGCGGACACATAAGGCGGCATCAAGCATAAAAATTTTCTCAATCGCTCACTAAAGTCACTTATATAGAGGCAGCACTGGAAGCGAAGAACTAGATGATAAAAAAGCAGCATCATGGATGATCCACAACACTGCCTTTTAGGTCTTCGGCAAGATTTAGCTACTCATTTAGTTCTCTAAGGGAACACTTTCCGCTACTGCTTTTGTTTTGTAGGAGGGATCGTAGACCTTCGATAAAATACCCAGTGGATTTTGAGCGGTTTGAATTCGCTTCACTGTTGCCTGGGTAAGAGCCGTCGTCGTCTTGTCGAAGATATCGGTAGTAAGTTTGGGATAAACCCCAATTCCGATGATTGGAACCAATAGACAGGCAATGATAAAGACCTCACGGGGCTCGGCATCAACCAATTCATCTTCATGAATGACTTCGTGATTGAGCTTCCCGTAGAAGATCTCCCGGAGCATGCTCAACAGATAAATCGGTGTGAGAATAACACCAATCGCTGCCAATACGACCACTAATGCTTTGAATTCAAAAGTATAGGCTGAGCTGGTGGACATGCCCACGAAGACCATTAGTTCTGCCACAAAACCACTCATTCCCGGCAAAGCCAGGGAAGCCATGGAACAGGTGGTGAACATGGCGAAGATCTTGGGCATCCGAGTCGCAATGCCTCCCATCTCTGGAAGTTGGAGGGTATGGGTGCGGTCATAGGTCGCTCCTACTAAAAAGAATAGAGAAGCACCAATCAAACCGTGGGAGATCATCTGGAGCATTGCCCCATTCATACCTATTTCCGTGAGCGAACCAATCCCAATCAGGACAAACCCCATATGGGAGATGGAAGAATAGGCGATTTTCCGCTTAAGATTGCGCTGGGCGAAGCTGGTTAGGGCTGCGTAGATGATGTTGACAACCCCAAGCCCAATCAGAATCGGGGCAAACCATTCCGTCGCTTCAGGGAAGAAGCCCACATTCATCCGCATTAGAGCATAGCCACCCATTTTCAGCAAAATTCCGGCCAAAAGCATGTGGACTGGTGCTGTAGCCTCTCCGTGCGCATCAGGTAACCAGGTGTGCATCGGGAAAATCGGTAGCTTCACGGCATAGGCAATCAGGAGCCCGCCAAAGCACAATAACTGGAAGTTAAAGCTGAACTTGCCACTGGCTGCCGCAATTTCCACCATATTCAGAGAGCCAGCCTGGAGATAGAGCGCTACGCCGACTACCAGGATGAAAATTGAGCCAATCGCCGTGTAGAGAATGAACTTGGTCGCAGCGTACATCCGCCCATAGCCGCCCCAAATAGCCAAGAGCAAATAGACCGGAATTAACTCCAATTCCCAGAACAGGAAAAACAACAACATATCCTGGACTGCAAAGACTCCAATCATCCCTCCGTACATCACCAGCAGCAGGAAGAAAAAGAAACGGGGCCGCAGGGTTACGGGCCAGGATGCGGCAATGGCTAAGGTGGTAATAAATCCTGTCAAGAGCACCAAAGGCATTGACAAGCCATCTACGCCTACAGACCACTCTAGACCGATGGGAGGGAACCAGGGATAACGCTCAACCAGCTGCATGGAGCTAGAGGTGTAGTCATAGCTGGTGACAAAGGCTGCCACAATCAGGATGAAATCGATAATCCCGACGACTAGAGAAAACCACTTAATGGTTTTGCCCCCGTCCTTCTCCGACAGAAAAGGAACCACTAAGGCAGCCAAGATGGGCACGAGAATAATGACGCTTAACCAGGGAAACATAGTGCACGCCTCTTTTTAGGCATAGATACTCACAAAAGACCAAACAAAATAACCAAGGGAATAATCGCCCCGAAGAAGACCAATACATAGAACTGGGTTCGACCCGATTCAAAGTATTTCAGTCCTTCTCCTGCGAGGATGGCGCCAAATCCCGACAGATTGACCGCTCCATCAATAACCTTCTTATCCGTGGTCAGAGCGGTTTGAGCCAGTGCTCGTGAACCCCGTACAAAGATCCACTCATAGAGGTCATCCATGTACCACTTCTGCTTGGAAAATTGATAGAGCGGTTTGATGGACTGAGCAATTTGTCCAGGCAGTTCCGGTCTGAGGATATAGAGGTAGTAGGCGAGGGCGATTCCGGCAAGAGAAATCACCGTCGACGAACCAGCCACTATTGCTAATTCAGAGAGAATAAACTTATGGGCTTCTTCGTGACCGGGAGCGTGGATAGCTGCTCCAAACCAATTCATCCAGGGCAAGCCGATCAAGCCAGCAAAAATAGATGGAACCGCCAAGATCGCTAAGGGCATGGTCATCGACCATGGAGATTCATGAGGTTCATGGTGATGGTCATGATGTTGATGACCTTGCTCAAGTTCTGTGACTTCCATCGCCCCAGGACCATAAGCAGGTTCTGCATGAGCAGTCACCTCTTCCTGGTCATCCTGAGCGCTCGAGAGCTCGGCTTTCACCATGGAAAAGACTTCGGGGTTATTCCCTCTGAACTCTCCTTCGAAGGTCAGGAAGTACATGCGGAACATATAAAAAGCCGTCATCCCTGCGGTGATCACACCAATCAGCCAGAGAGCGGCTGCACTCGGCTCAAACCCTTCTAGAATGCCTTTGGTAAAGGCCTCGCCCAGGATGGCATCTTTTGACCAGAACCCGCTTAAGGGGAAGATCCCAGAAATAGCCAGACATCCGATCAGGAAGGTCTTACTGGTAACAGGCATGTAATGCTTGAGACCACCCATCAAGCGCATATCCTGAGATTCTTTGGCATTCTCATGACCTAAGACGCCTTCCATGGAGTGGATCACAGACCCAGAGCCCAAGAAGAGCATGGCTTTGAAGAATGCGTGGGTCATCAGGTGAAATATGGCTGCGGTATAGGCACCTAAACCCATGGCCATAATCATGTAGCCCAATTGAGAAATAGTAGAGTAGGCCAAGCCTTTCTTGATGTCCATTTGGGTGAGGGCGATGGTTGCTCCTACTACCCCGGTAATGCTACCCGTCCAGGCGATGCAGGTCATCACCGTAGGCAGGGCTTCAAAAATTGAGAACATCCGGGCAACAAGGAAAACTCCTGCTGCGACCATCGTTGCCGCGTGGATCAAGGCTGAGATGGGGGTAGGGCCTTCCATAGCGTCGGGCAGCCAGACATGCAGAGGGAATTGAGCGGATTTGGCCATCGGGCCCATAAAGGCCAACAGACAGACAACCGTGGCTAAGCCAAGGGCAAGCTGGGGGTTAGCCTGAACAAACTTCACCACATCCGCGGCTAGACCCATTCCTTCCGGAGAAGCTCCTTTCGCCACTTCGTATAGCTGCTCTAAACGTTCGGCGATGACGGAGAAATCAAAACTTTGCGTGACTAAAAATAGTCCCAAAATACCTAAAAGCAGACCAAAGTCTCCGACTCGGTTGACCACAAATGCCTTCTGAGCAGCATCGGCTGCTGCTTTTTTAGAAAACCAGAAACCAATCAGGAGGTAGGAGCACATCCCCACCAACTCCCAAAAGATATAGACCTGGATCAAATTAGGGGAGAGCACCAAGCCCAACATTGAAGAGCTAAACAGGCTCAGATAAGCAAAAAACCGTACATAGCCTGGATCATGCTCCATATAACCATGGGAGTAGACCATGACTAGAAAGGCCACTGCGGTAACCACAAAGAGCATCAAGGCTCCCAAGTTATCTACGGTGTAACCAACATCTATCGTGAAATTTCCTGCCTGCGCCCAGGTGAAAAGCTTGGTGAAGGGCTCACGCTTGCTCCAAAAAGAAGTGAAAAATATTAAGGTTGACAGGGCAAAAGCAAGAGCAATCGTTCCAATACTTAGACCAGCTGCCCAAAGGCGATGTTGAGCCGTCCACCCTTTAAAACAAAGAATTCCCAAACCAATAATCAGTGCTGCCATCAAGGGAAGCACTGGAATCAGCCATGCAGCTTGGTATGCGAGTTCCATACCGATATTCCTTTACGTAGGCCAAAAGACTTTTTTACAGTCCTGTTCGTGATTTTAAGAACCATCCCCGAGAAATTTCTGAGAATGCATAAATTCTTTTAGATTTAGTTGCATAAATACACATAGGAAGCGGCCAAATGCCTACTTTTAACCTATCTCTGACAAAAGTAAGCTCTGGAATCTTTGTCTAGTGGTTATTCTGCGCTTTGATGAATTATATTGCAAGATTTTACGTTCTCCAATGAGAATAATTGGCGTCTTGCTTCAGTCCTTAGTAGCGTAGATCTAGGATACCCATCGGTTTATTCGTGTCTGCTGCAAAAAGTCTTTTGGTGGTTGCTACTTCTTCCCATGCCGGAAAATCCCTGATCTGTACGGCCCTCTGTCGCATTTTCAAGCGTCGTGGTTATCGAGTAACGCCTTTTAAAGGACAGAACATGGCCCTCAATGCTTATGTCGGTATGGATGGGGGAGAAATTGGTTATGCGCAGGCGGTCCAGGCTTGGGCTGCTGGCGTAGAGCCTTCGGTATGGATTAACCCAATTCTCCTCAAGCCCCAGGGGAATATGACCTCCCAAGTGGTGATGAAGGGCCAAGTGGTCGCCACGGTAAGTGCTCAGGATTACTACAAAAAATACTTTGATCCCGGTTGGCAGGCAGTTGTCGAGGCGCTGGATTATCTTCAGAGCCAATATGACGTCATTGTGATGGAAGGAGCTGGTTCTCCCGCTGAGGTCAATCTAAAACATCGGGATCTCACCAATATGCGCCTTGCCAAGCACCTGAACTGTCCAGCGATTCTGGTGGCCGATATTGACAGAGGAGGAGCCTTGGCTCATGTGGTGGGGACCCTTCAACTCTTGGACCCTGATGAGCGGGCTTTGGTGAAAGGCTTAGTCATCAATAAATTTAGGGGCAGTTTGGAACTTTTACAGCCCGGTCTTGACTGGTTGGAAGATTATACAGGGATCCCTGTGGTGGGAGTGATCCCCTGGTTTGAATCGGCGCTTCCTGCGGAAGATTCAGTTAGTTTATTGGATACGCGTGCCTCTAAACGGCAAGCTGAACTCGAGATTGCGGTTATTCGTTATCCCAGGATTAGCAATTTTACGGACTTCGATGCTTTAGAGGCCGAATCTTCAGTACAGGTTCGCTATGTGCCGATGCAAGGAGCTCTGGGTTCTCCCGATGCGGTGATACTGCCAGGGTCTAAAGCTACTATCAGTGACTTGGAGGCCTTGAAGACCAGTGGTTTGGCTCGACAGCTCCAGGATTTTGCCAGGGCGGGGGGGACGGTTTTGGGTATCTGTGGCGGTTGGCAAATGTTAGGCCAAAAGATTCAGGATATAGAAGG
>CASBPW010000076.1 GCA_949127685.1 Candidatus Sivonenia alaskensis PMM_0068
ATCTAAGGCGTATTATTGATTATCCTAATCTATGGAACTATCTCAAGGATCTCTATCAGCAACCTGGAGTGAAAGAAACGTGTAATTTTGATCACATCAAGCAACACTACTACAAAAGTCACGAAAAAATTAACCCCACTCGAATAGTGCCGAAAGGCCCCTTGATTGACTTTGGAGCTCCTCATAATCGAGAGCGGATGCAGAAATAGCTTAAGCTAACCCCCACTCTGAGCCGTCGGCAGGCTGACTCTTGCAGAGCGCTGTGCGTTTACGCAGTACAGAGAAGCTAACGCCTACAAGGGGGAGATGGCCTGCTAAATATTCTTTTCAGAAGAGGGGGCTGAACCTCAGCTAGAAGACTTTCCAAGAACCCGTACCAAAGGTGGCTTCCAAACCATCTTTGATATGGGTTTTCTGGGAGTCATTCAATTGTTTGGTGACTATTATTCTGCTATTTTTTCTATCTACACTAACATCTGTATGTGAAATATTCACGCTTGTAACAGAGCCGATTACGAAATTCTTGATCTCATTGTTGGTCATACTATGCTCTGAATTCTGTTCTCCAATTGTAGAAAGCCCAGAGCGGTTTTTGCAAGTTTTGTTAACATTAACTCACGAAACAGGTTGTTCCAGCATAAGCTTTGAGTTTTTCATTCCATCGGGTATAGAAATCGGATAGTGACCCGTAAAGCAGGCACTACAGTAGGTAGTCTCATCGGTTCGGGTAGCTCGGAGCATCCCGGCATGGCTGAGGTAGTGTAGTGAATCTACTCCAATATGCTCGGCAATTTCTAAGGGGGTTTTCTTCGCGGCGATCAATTGGTCTTGGCTGTCGGTATCAATGCCGTAGAAACAGGGATGGGTGACAGGGGGAGAAGAAATCCGCATATGAACTTCTTTCGCACCGGCATCGCGCAGGGCTTGGATTATCTTGCGACTGGTAGTGCCCCGAACGATAGAGTCATCAATAATTGCTACCCGTTGGCCTTTCAGTACATCCTTTAAGGGATTGAGCTTCATCCGGATCCCCGCTTCTCTCATTTGCTGGGTGGGCTGAATAAAGGTCCGGCCTACATACCGGTTTTTGATTAAACCTTCCGAGAAAGGGATACCCAAAGCTTTAGCAAAACCAATCGCGGCAGGAGTCCCAGAATCGGGGACTCCAATCACCAGGTCCACATCGGCGGGAGCTTCCTGGGCTAGGATTTCTCCAAGGCGGGTACGGTAGAGATACAGACTTTCCTCATTCATTACGGAGTCTGGACGAGCAAAATAGATCATTTCAAAGATACAAAGCTTGCGTTCGGCTTTTTCTGCCCAAATATAGCTTTTTAAACCTTCTTCGCGAATGACAACTAATTCTCCTGGTTCTACGTCCCGGAGATAGTCTGCTCCGATATTATCGAGTGCGCAGGTTTCAGAAGCGAGAACGTAGCGTCCATCCAGCTCCCCAATCACCAAAGGCCGGATACCGTTGGGATCGCGAGTTCCCATGAGTGCATTAGGAGTACCCATGACGAGCGAAAAAGCGCCTTGGCAACGCTTGAGGGCATGAATGGTTCCATCTACCCAGTCCATGCCATCATCTACAGCTTCCCCAATGGCATGGACAATCCCTTCGGAGTCCGTAGTCGATTTGAGGGTGTGATGACGGACTACAAGCTCAGCTCGGAGGTAGTCGGCGTTTACCAAGTTGCCATTGTGCGCCAAAACTATCGGTCCAAGGCGCGTTTTGGAAACGACCGGCTGCGCATTAGCGATTTTGGAAGAGCCCGTGGTGGAATAGCGGGTATGGCCCACGGCGACGGAACCGGATAAAAAGCCTAGGATTCCTTCATCAAAAACTTGAGAGACCAGACCCATCTCTTTATGAATTTTTAGATCATTCCCGTTCAGGACGGCTATGCCTGCTGATTCTTGTCCCCGATGCTGTAAGGCGAAAATCCCAAAATAGGCTAGCTTGGCTACATCTACCCCAGGCGCGTAAATACCAAAAACCCCGCAAGCCTCTTCTGGCTTGTCCGCTCTCTCTTCTGCCTGTTTTATGCTTGAACCGAAGGGGTCTAGACACTCTTCCATGTTTGGTTCAGCCTCGTGGGGGGATCAACAGTTAAGGGCAGTTCGCAGTTAAGAGAAGGCAAAATTCAGCATCTCAATCTAGGATTAATCGAGGTGAGCCATCCGTTGAGGAATGGATGAAGTCCAACTTTGTGTGAGCATCTTAATCGTAACGCTTATTATGGAATCTTCTTTGTCTACCACCCTAAAACCGTGCTCTTTAGGGGCTACTACCCCCAGATAATGCCAGTCTGTGCCTAGGTTTTCTCTTAAAAAAGTTTCCCAAGCTTTTTGGTCCGCAGGACTCACCGTCACGATAATTTGTGCCCCTGCTTCCCCAAAGAGTCGTTCATCCCAACGCAAGTTTGGAGCATAGTCGCTCACCTCTACCTGTACGCCCAAGTCCCCAACAATGGCGGATTCAGCTAAGGCGACGAGGAGCCCTCCTTCGGCGATGTCATGGGCTGAGCAGATCCAGTCCTGCGTGATCCCCAGACGACAGGTGGACTGAACTTTTTGCTCTTGGGTGAGGTTAATGCGGGGCGGTCTGCCCGTAGCCATCTCATGAATGACTTTTAAATATTCTGAGGCTCCTAAAGTGCCTCCCGCTTGCCCCAAGAGATAGACTAAATCCCCGACTTTTTTAAATCCCAGAGTGCAGTGCTTTTCTAGGTTATCCAAGATGCCGACCATGCCGATCACAGGGGTTGGATAGATCGGTTGGCCATGAGTTTCGTTGTAGAGAGAGACGTTCCCCCCGGTGACGGGCGTACCTAGGAAGCTACAGGCTTCGCTGATCCCCCGGCAAGCTTCGGCCATCTGCCAGTAAACTTCTGGTTTTTCAGGACTTCCAAAATTCAGGTTGTCGGTGACCGCTATAGGTTCAGCGCCCACACAGCTTAAGTTCCTGGCGGCTTCTGCTACTGCGGCCTTTCCCCCCTCATAGGGGTCCAAATAGACATATCGGCTGTTGCAATCCACCGTCGCCGCCAGTCCCCTTGATATGCCTGTTACGGTCTGTAGTCGGATCACCGCCGCATCTCCGGCGCCCGGCAAGACCAGAGAATTACCCTGGATCAAACAGTCGTACTGGCGATAGGCCCACTTTTTAGAAGCAATCGTTGGGCTATCGAGGAGTTTGAGCAGGACTTCTGTCCAGTCGCTGGGTTGTGCCAGGGTCTGTACATCCCAATTCCAGGCTTCTTGTACGTAGGCGGGTGGTTCAGTGAGGACGGCACGGGCATAAACTGGGGCTTCTTCGGTGAGCGTGGTAGCGGGTACTTCCACAACCACTGAACCTTTATGCAAGATCCGTACTAGGGGTTGGGCAATGACCCGTCCGGCGACAACAGCCTGGAGTCCCCAACGATGGAAAATTTCAATCAATTCGTCTTCTCTCCCCTTGTGGGCAACAAAGAGCATCCGTTCTTGAGATTCAGAGAGTAAGAATTCATAGGCACTCATGCCCTTTTCCCGTGCAGGCACTATATCGAGGTCTAATTCAATACCAACTCCACCTTTGGAGGCCATCTCTGACGTCGAACAGGTTAAACCGGCAGCTCCCATATCCTGAGCGGCGACCACTGCTCCTGTTTTAAAAGCTTCTAAGCAGGCTTCAATCAACAATTTTTCTAAGAATGGGTCGCCTACTTGAACAGCAGGACGGTCTTTTTCCGATTTATCGGTGAGTTCTGCACTGGCAAAACTAGCGCCACCCATGCCATCCCGTCCCGTGGTAGAACCGACATAGAGGACTGGATTTCCTACTCCTTGTGCACCGGAAACCACAATCTCTTCAGTTTCCATCAAACCAATCGCCATGGCATTGACCAGAGGATTGCCACTGTAGGTTTCGTCGAAGTAAATCTCTCCTCCAATCGTAGGAACTCCGACGGAGTTGCCGTAGCCACTGATTCCTGCGACCACCCCGGAGAAGATATGACGGTTCCGGGGGTTATCGAGGGGGCCAAACCTGAGGGCGTTCAAGGAGGCAATGGGACGTGCGCCCATGGTAAAGATATCTCTGAGAATGCCGCCGACCCCCGTAGCAGCTCCCTGATAGGGTTCTACGGCAGAGGGGTGATTGTGGGATTCGATTTTGAAGGCGACTCTGAGACCATCCCCGAAGTCTACAACGCCTGCATTTTCCCCTGGTCCGACCAAAATTTTTGGACCTGTGGTGGGGAAGTTCCTAAGCAGGGGTTTGGAATTCTTGTAACAACAGTGCTCTGACCACATCACGCTAAACATTCCCAGTTCATTGAGGTTGGGATGACGATCTAATAGCCTCACAATCTGCTCATACTCGTTGGGAGTGAGGCGGTGAGCTTGCAGTTGTTCGGCTGTAAAGGGTGAAGGGCTAGCAAGGACCAAGGGAGCAACCCCATGAAAAGGACAGACTCATTATATGGAGGGAATACCTCTCTTGGGCTGTGTGTGCATCATGCGGTTTCGGAGATGAGTGCGGGGAATGGCTTTCTAGAGAGCGTTTACAGCCCTCATAGAAGCTTTATATAAACCACACAGTCTACGGATATTTACCGACCGGAGGATGGGTAAGCTAGGTGGCATCACTTGATTTTCTCCCATGAACTCTTCTCAGACTTGGTCCGAACGTCCCTTGATGCAGTCGCAGACTGCTAGTTATCCCCTCCCTTCCATGGTGAGTTATGCCAAGTTCTATATGGCAACGAGCATAGTCGCTTTTTTCCTATTGCCTTTCGCTTTTTTGCTGCTCTTGGTCCCTTCTCGTTGGCGAT
Organism: Candidatus Sivonenia alaskensis PMM_0068; assembly: GCA_949127685.1. GTDB lineage: Bacteria > Cyanobacteriota > Cyanobacteriia > Gloeobacterales > PMM-0068 > Sivonenia > Sivonenia alaskensis. Next base: position 4,821 of record CASBPW010000076.1, read on the forward strand.
TCAAGCTTGCCAATTCTTTAAAGGTTCTATCTTTGAACGTTATCAAATTTATCCAAGTGGACCCTAAGGCGGTCATTCCTGGGATTTAGTCTCTTTGAGCGATACCAACCTGAAAAATAAGTTTTTGTCTCAGACATAAGTTGAGTATAGTGTCTGGGACTTTGTTTGCTGTAAGCCTGGCTCAGTGAGAGGGAATTCAAATAGCGGATTCAAGTCCTGGAACCCGGATTTTCAGGAGGGCTTGAAGAGCACATAATCCACTATAGAGGCCTTGGGTTAACAGTATAATAATTTTGTAGTTCCTACCGATAACCGATACAGTTTGACAGGCACTCATGATTCAGAAAAAAATATGCATGGTAGGAGCTTCAGCTGTCGGTAAAACCAGTTTAGTTACCCGCTTTGTTAAGGGTATATACTCGGATATTTACCACGCTACCATAGGAGTCAAGATTGATAAGAAAAGTTTAAAAGTGGGGGAACAAGAGGTTAATTTCATGCTCTGGGATATCGCTGGAGAAGACGAATTTCAGAAGATTACAACCGCGTATTTACAAGGCTCTGTGGGTTATATCTTAGTGGTTGATGGGACGAGACAAGAAACCCTCAACAAAGCCATAAGCATGCAAACAGGAGTAGAAGGAGTCTTAGGTCCAGTGCCCTTCATCTTATTGATTAATAAAGCCGATTTGGAAAAGCAGTGGGAAGTCACACCCGAAAGGATCAAGCAACTTACGGAGAAGGGATGGACCGTTGTCCAGGGGAGTGCAAAGACTGGACTTGGTGTGGAAGATGCATTCCAAACTCTTGGCAAAGCGATGTTGGCCTAGAGGCTACAGCAAGCGCGTACTAACCTGCCCAGAGTATTTAACAGACTCCAAATGGAGGTAGGATTTCAGGGGTGAGGATTATAGAATCTATTCATGACGAATAAAGAAAGTGATAAAGAGGTAGTTCCTGAAGATTGGCACCCTGCCGATGTCAAGGCTGCCTTAGAGAAGCGAGGATGGTCTCTCTCAAAGTTATCTAGGGCACATGGGTACAAGCGAGGAAGCGCTGCTAAAGCTTTGTACCATCCTTGGCCCAGAATGGAGCGCATTATCGCGAAAGTTTTAGATTTAGAACCCTGGCAAATTTGGCCATCACGCTACAACGACTCTGGTTCTTCCAATCGTGGTCCTGGGGGGCGTCCTCCATACATTCACTCTGCCACGATAGATGGTTGAAAAGGTTGACTGTTATAATGGGGATCGATCTTGGGCGTGCTTGCAAGCATTATGACTTGACGATACTCCTTAATAAAGGTAGAACGCCCTATATCGAGAGATTGTGAATGCTTCTTGCGCCCCGCCCAAAGAATGAGCTGGAAAGGCTATCCGCTCTCTACCGCTACAATATCTTGGACACAGCGCCAGAAGAAGCTTTCGATCGCGTTACCGCTTTTACTGCTCGTTTATTCTCAGTTCCGATGGTAACGGTGAGTCTATCTGACAAAAACCGCCAGTGGTTTAAGTCTTCACGGGGTTTAGGAATCAGTGAGATAGACCGCGATATATCTTTCTGCTCCTATGCTATTTTGTCGACAGAAATACTGATTATCCCTGATACCCATCTTGATCCGCGCTTTATAGACAATCCTTTAGTGGTGGAAGAACCCAAAATCCGCTTTTATGCCGGAGTCCCCTTACGCACGAAGGATGGATATAACCTTGGGACTTTCTCCATGGCTGATCAAAAACCACGCTGCCTATCTCCCGAAGAACAAACAAACTTAGAAGACCTTGCTGCCGTTATTATGCATGAGATAGAACAAAGACTATTTCTTGATCAACTGGCTAGGACAGAAAAAGCCTTTAAACGTTCAGAAGTTAATTTAAAAACAATATTTGACAACAGTGCACAATCATTTATCCTCATTGATAGAGAACATAAAATTCAAGCATGTAATAAAGCAGCTAACAAAGGAGCGAAGTTACTTTATAACAGGAAACTGCAAGAAGGAGATTCCATCTACAATTTTATAGCTGATTCTGATTTAGATAATTTCAATAGAGATTTTGATAGTGCACTGAATGGTAAGTCTGTCAAATTCGAGCGAGAGATAGCTTCTTATACAGGGGATAAATACTGGTTTGAGTTTGACTATAGCCCCGTTTTTGAAGAAAGAAAAGTTATTGGCGTTTGTCTAAGTGTGAGCAATATTAATGATAGAAAAACAGCAATTAAAGAACTTGCTGAAAGTGAGGAGCGATTCCGTTCTCTCGTGCAAAACTCCTCGGACATTATCACTATTCTAAAAGAAAGTGGGACAATAAATTATGGCAGTCCATCCATTAAAAGAATTTTGGGATATGAGCCCAAAGATTTAGTAGGCACAAACATGTTTGCCTATGTGCATCCAGAGGATGTTCCAATGGTCCAGTCTATATTTGCTACGGCGATTCAGCAAGAGAGTATTCCAATTACGGTGGAGTTTCGGTTCCTTTGTATCGATGGATCTTGGCGATATTTAGAAGCTATTGCAAACAGCTATATTGAAGACTCTATTTTCCAAGGAGTAGTAGTTAACTATCGAGATGTAACAGAGCGTAAAAGCACAGAAGAAGCTTTGCATAAAATTGAAGCTAGGGATCGAGCATTTTTAAATGCAATTCCGGACTTGATGCTGGGTATTAGCAAAGAGGGCAAATATATAGATTTCTTGGGTGCTCATACAAAGGCAGGCCAAGAAAGCTCGCGCTCCCGTATATTTTCCGGGGAAAGTGTCTATGAAGCATTACCTATGCAAGTAGCTCAGGGCATGATGAATGCGGTAGCGCAATCCTTGGACACAGGTAGAACCCAAATTTTTGATTATCAGCTTTCCCTAGAAGATGGCGTACACGATTATGAAGCCCGTATTGTGGTGAGCGGAGAAGATGAAGTCCTTTCGATTATTCGGGATATCACAAAGCGTAAACAACTAGAACGAGAACTGATTGCAGCGAGAGAAGAGGCATTAGAAGGAGCACGTATTAAAGCTCAGTTCCTTGCCAAGATGAGCCATGAGATTCGCACTCCGATGAATGCCGTAATTGGGATGTCCGGTTTACTATTAGACACTGAGCTTACAGCAGAGCAACGAGAGTATGCTGAAACAGTCCGATATTCCGGGGAGGCTTTACTCATCGTAATTAATGACATTCTAGATTTTTCCAAGATAGAAGCAGGAAAGCTCGAGGTTGAAATTATTGATTTCGACCTCAGCCGAGCAGTTGAGGATGTAACGGCATTTTTGGCCGAACACGCAGGGAGTAAAGGGTTAGAACTAGGTTGTTTGGTCTATCGCAACGTGCCTAAGATGCTTAGAGGAGATCCTGGGCGAATTTGTCAAATTCTTATCAATATGCTGAATAATGCTATCAAATTTACGCAAGAGGGAGATGTTACTCTTTCCGTTAAACTGCTCGAAGAAACTGAGTATCAAGCTGTTGTGTATTTTGAGGTTAAAGATACAGGAATTGGAATTAGTCCTGCAGAGCAGACCCGCTTATTTAAACCATTTTCCCAAGCAGATAGTTCAACCACCCGTAGATACGGTGGAACTGGACTCGGACTGGCTATTTCTAAACAACTTGTAGATCTGATGGGAGGGAAGATTGGTGTTGAAAGCGTTCCTGGGGAAGGAGCCACATTTTGGTTTACGCTTCTTCTAGAAAAACAGTCTGCACCGCTTCCCCTTCCTTTGAATGAAATAGTACTCAAGGGTTTGCATGTGCTCGTTGTTGACGACAATGCAACAAACCGTAAAATTCTGACGCATCAGCTGACCTATTGGGAAATGCACTATGACGAAGCAGAAAGTGCTCTCCAAGCATTAGAGCGACTGCAGACTTCCAAACTTCCCTATGACTTGGTTATTTTGGATTTGATGATGCCCGATAGGGAAGGGGTCCGGCTGATGCACCTGATCAAAGCAGACCCAGCCCTGAATGAAATCCCTCTAGTCGTGCTCGCCTCTTTTCGCGAACGAGGGGATTTAGAGGTTGTGAAGCAAACCGGGATTGCTACCTATCTGACCAAACCCGTGCGCCAATCCCAATTGCTTAAGGCATTACTTCAATCGCTGGGGCATACCAGTGCACCCGGATCCCATGCTGCTTTGCCCATAACTCCTTCTGCCGCAGAAGTATTTCCCAAAAAACTAGGCAAACCCTCTGCCCCGAGCCTCATTCTTGTGGCCGAAGACAACGTCATCAACCAACGAGTAGCGGTACGTCAACTAGACAAACTAGGCTATCGATGTGATGTAGTTGCCAATGGGCTTGAAGCCCTAGAAGCTCTGGCCCACACTCCCTACGCCTTGGTCCTAATGGACTGCCATATGCCAGAGATGGATGGATTTGAGACAACCGCGGAAATCCGTAAACGAGAAGGCGCTGACCGTCACACCATCATCGTGGCGATAACGGCTAGTGCCATGCATGGTGAGCGCGAAAACTGCCTTCGGGTAGGAATGAATGACTTCATAGCCAAGCCCGTGAAACTAGAAGAACTGACCACCGTACTCAAGCGATGGCTTCCAGAGCCAACAGAAACGTAAAGTTCTATTAAATTTTTTAAATACTTGTGCCATGATCTAGGGAAGTATCCCTAAAAAATTGTTATGCCAACCATTCGTATATTCAACCAGGAAGTCTATTGCGACCGAGGAGATAACCTCCGTATGGTTCTACTCGAAAAAAAGGTAGAACTTTATAACGGAGCAGCCAAAGTCATTAACTGTCAAGGATTAGGTACGTGTGGCACCTGTGCCGTGGACATCGAAGGCGCCGTGAGTGAGCCCTCTGCCATGGAACAGTTGCGCGCGCCGTTGCTCAAAAATCGCCGTTTAGCCTGTCAAACCTCTGTTCTGGGAGATATTCGCGTTAAGAAATATCAGGGGTTTTGGGGTTTAGGGAAAGAAGAAAAAACGGATAAAGTCCCAGTGTAGATACGGGGATCACGCCTGAATCTTAGAATGAGGAAAATACGAGGTCCCCTATAACCCCTCTTTCGTTAATATGTTTACACTAAGGCGTAGGGAAGATCCAATGTTTGTATTACTGTATTTGGTGGCCTTTGCGGGCCTGACCGTTGCTGCTTTTTTTCTGATGGGAAAAGGGTTTTCAGCGGCTAGTCCTAAACAAAAACCCCAAGCGAAGCCCCAATATATGCCTCATCCTGAAATGGAAGGGGAAACTACGGCTTATTACATCAAGTTTACTTCTCGCGAAGAGCAGTCCCGAGACTTACGAGACTTATAAGTAGTACGACGCCTATACTAAAGGGAAAACCGGAGAATAATCGTAGACCCTGAAGTTTCCATAGCAACTAGAGTTCATCAGCAGTTGCGGGGTCTATTGCGGCATCAACCAGACCAGAATTCGTGGCCTCACCAGCTAACGATGGCTCGCTTAGTGGCGCGCGCGCTGGCGACTGGGCGTAGTGCTCTTATCCAGGTCAGTGGAGTACAGGGGATAGATGCTTATCGCTTGAGTTATCTATTTCCTGCCCTGAGCTTGCCCCAGCCTGTGATCTTATGTGTGCCCCCCATCATCCAGAAAGAGTTGCTCAACATAGACCTTCCGGGTCTTCAGGGGCTAGCAGGGTTCAGTAAGCCTATCCTTGCCGGCAATACTTGGCCTGGTCCTGACTGGGCAGGGGTACTTTTGGTAGATCCCTTAATCTTTTTGAAAGGCCAGCTACGCGACGATGCCAAACACTTCCCTCTTCATATCCCCGTGGTTTTTGATCAGGCTCATGACTTAGAGGCCTGGAGTCGCAAAGCTTTAGCCTTCAGGATTGAACCAGGAGAATGGCAGCATCTCCGAGAACAGGGGGAACCTCTTGCTTCAAACGTTCTTGAATTTACGATTGCGGCTACCCAATATCTATTCGTAGGGAAGAGCGCAGAGCAGCGTTTAGATCTCACCTTAGAATCCCAACTCAAGCAATTGCTGGCCTCTCTGGAGGGCGCGCCATGGAATGATTTCAAAAGATGTCTGGAAGACCCTAATTATTTAGTGTCGGCTTTAATCCATCGCCACCACGGACAATTTACGCTGGTAGCAGCCCCGATGGACGTGCGCCCCCATCTACAGAAGCTATGGTCCGAACACCCAGTAGTCCTGATTGGTGAAGCTCTAGACCCCCAAAAATCAGCGCCAACCTATCGCCATCGCCTAGGGCTAGAAGAACTCACCTGTTTACAGTTTCCATCGGATTGCCAGGACGAGCTTCAAGTATGGATTCCACCGCGCAACAGAGAACTCCCCTTCTATGAATGGGGTACTCAGTTGATTGAAATACTCGCTTTGCAAGCGCAAGGCCCCGTTGTCATACTCTTGCAGGACTACAGTTTACGTAAACGCATAGGAGCAGCTCTGGCTGCTCAATTTGGTTCTCGCGTCAGCTTAGATAAAATTCAAGGAACTCAGCGCTCCATTACCCTATGTGACTGGTCATTTTGGGAAAAGGACTTACCTGTTTCTTTTACCCCCGAGATCCTCGTTATGCTCAGCCTCCCATTTCCAGACCTCCAGGTTCCTTTAGTTGCAGCCAAGGTAGAACAGATGAAGCAGGCACGCAAGGATTGGTTCCGCAGTTATCTACTCCCAGAGGCCCTAGGACGTCTAACGAGAGGGGTTGGCAGAATTAGAGAGTCCAAAGGTTTGGTGGCTGTCCTAGACCCGCGAATCCATAATCCCAACTACGGATACACGATCTTAGAAAGTTTAGCTCCCTACAGAAGAACAACCCGTTCCCTGAAATCATGAGAACGAGCTTCACTTTTTCAAACTCTACTTTTTCGGAGCCTCAGATGCAGCAGGAGGCGTAGGCGTAGCGGGGGGGGCCGCAGTAGGTTTGGCAGCTTCAGGTTTCGCAGGCTCTGGCTTCGGAGCTTCCCCTGATTTAGGAGCAGGTTTGCCCGGTTCTGGATAAGCCTTGTAGGAACTCACCACTTTCAAGGATTCGGCAGAAGGAACAAGCTGTATAGATTGTGAGAGCGAGTCATCATTCTTTTCCAGGATGTCTACCAATTGACCGAGTGTGGTCATTTCCACATAAGCATCTTTGATCTCAGGACTTTTCTTTTTTGCATCCTCTAATTGCTGGGAAACGAGATCATAGGAAAGATACATGGGTGTAATACTTTGTTTAGCGCCCTTTTCACCCGGAACTTGCAGGGAAAGAGGAGCAATTTTGTTATCCTTCTTCTGTGCGGGAAAAAATAAAGGAATGCCTGAGAATTTACTAGGATCCTGCTTATTTTTCTTGAGAATTTCACTAGCTTGCTTCAAGGAGTTCGCATCAGGCAAAACAGCAATTTCAACTTTTTTATCTTTTTGCTGTTCCTGAAAAGCAGCATAGGCCAATGCTAAAGAACTGACTCTAACCTCAGATTTATTGGCGACATCTTTATTATCAGTCTGTAGCCGTTCCATGAACTTTTTCGCTTCATCTGGATTCAAGAAGAAATTGACGATGTTTGCAGATTTTTTTGTTTTTCCGTCGGTAGCAGTGACCACCAAAGGCTGTTGAGTATCCTTGCTAATGATCGAGAAAACAGGCACTGCGCTAAGTTTTTGCAGCACTTGCTGTTTCGTCATAGCCATTACCATCGAATGAGGGGCTATCACAAAAGACCCAAGGATACCGAGGGCAATGAGTCGCAAAGAGTGAGTGTATTTCATGGAAAGAAGAGAGGTAACTGAAGTAGTATAACTGAATTGATTGTGCAAGAGATCTATCTAAGTTTATCTGAGCGCTCATTAGCCCGAAAAGCATCGGCCTGCTGTCCCTCCGGCAACTCAAGAACTAAATTGGCGAATTCAACATCGTCATAATCCAAAGAACCCGTTCCACCCCGACTAATCGTGAAAATTCCGCCGAGACTAAATATGGACTGCCCACCACCACCATAGGCTTGAGCGGTAACGAGTTCAATCGTATTGGTGCCTTGCTGTAGCATCCAACGCGGAAGGGGGACTTCTAATCCATCGCCATTCAGCAGTATGCGCTGGGCTAAGTTTCCATTCAGATAAACTCTGAAAGCAGCTTCTAAGCTGCCTTGGAAGGTTGCCTGCAAGGGGAGGTGAGATTGTCCCGCTCTCGCTGATTCAGGCGTATCCACTCCAATCAAGGACCCAATGCGCAATATGGGATCTCGGTCCGGAATGCGGTCTATATCGAACGTCTTTTTAAAGGATGAACCCTGGGCTGGAATCCGAAACTGGGTAGCATTGGCGGAATAATCCTTACTAAATCGGTCGTCTCCCAAGTGATGAACTTGGTCCGTCAAGACCACTACTTGACTAGAAAGCTGCTTGAGACGCACATCAAATCGCTGTTCTTGTTTAGCAACCGTGACAGAGAAGGGCGCATAGTTTTGAGCCCGAGCGGTAAGAATACGCTGGGAACCTACTGATTTCGGGAGTGAAAATCGGCCAAAATCATCTGTTTTGACTCTGATCCCATCTTCAGGGACCTCTATTTCCACATTAGGAATAAGTTCGCCTGTTGTTTGGTCAATTACTTGCCCGGAATAAGCAGAATCCAAACGAACTTGGCTACCCGGTTGGTTCTTGACACCGCCAAGACTTGCTTTGAGGACTTGGACGTCGCGGTCATTGATTTTCTTATCTCCATTCACATCGGCGGCAAAGATCTGCTCGTCAGTGAGCATTTTAGTTCCCTTCAAGTAGGATTCTAAGAGCAATACATCGTCCTGCGTCAGTTTTCCATCCTGGTTTATATCTCCTGAGGCAGCCCAAGCTGTTGTGGGATAGAACAGAACAGCCAAAGAAACAACTAAAAGCCAGCACAGTGAAGTCATAAACTTAGTGTAACTAGTCGCCTAAGCAACGTGTGGAGTTCCCCGATAATTTCAAAACTCAGAGGCAATCGCCCCGAAATAGCAGCAGAGTGCTTCCTCGCACGAGAATCGCTCTGAGACCGCTCTTGCAATTCCTTAACTGCTAGATTGAAATCGAGGCAGTAACACTCCGCTAAAAAAATCTTCCGAGTGCGAACACTCGGAAGAGAAGTCTAGTCTTTACCGTTCGGCTATCTGACTAAAGTCTAGGTTACGAGATAGGCTCTTGCACCAGCACTGCCGTAGCAGTAGTTGATGAACGTTTACGACGACGCCCGGATTCTATTTCCATATTCGCTGTCTCAACCGTTTCAACAGGAAGGAACATAGCTGAGTTTGGTTTCTCTACGCGGGATAAAGGCTCACAAATTTGCAGTAAAACCAGTACCATAGGGCGACCTGAAACTTGGTCACGGGTGGCCTGGACGACGACTTTTTCGAGGCGGGTTTTTAAACCTTCCCAATCTATGTATCGGTCCTCGAGGCTGGACTGACTGATTACGGTGTTGAACGCCGCATCGGTATAAACAAACTCGTTCCAGCGCTCTTTGATCACTTTGACCACTTTCGAGCGAATTTGTTCTTCTAAGGGAGCTGTATCGGAGCCCTTAAGTCCAGAAGGTCCCTGAGTCTGGGCCATAGCCTTAATCACGATTTCTGGACGAGCCAGGATTTCTCCTTGGCTATCCAGGGCAATAGCTACTGAAATCACCCCTTCCGTAGCAATGCGCTGGCGCTCTTTGAGCGTATGGTCGGAAACCATACCGCTGCGGGAATTATCCAGAAGTTCAATACCACTTGGAATGGTGCCTTTAATGCGAATAGCGTCTGGCGTAAGTTCTACCACATCACCATTGTCTGTAATCACCATGTTTTCGCGGGGCACTCCCATCGCTACCGCCGTATCGGCATGACGCAGGAGCATCCGGTGTTCTCCATGGGCAGGAAAGAAAAATTTGGGTTTGGTCAGGGCGATCATTAGCTTGTGGTCTTCGGTGGCGCCATGACCCGACACATGGATGCCTTTGTCTTTACCGTAAATGACGTTAGCGCCTAGCTTGATCAGGCTATCAATGGTGCGCACTACAGAGATTGTATTGCCAGGGATCGGATTAGCAGAAAAGATAACCGTATCGCCTTCTCGGATGCGCAGCTGTTGATGTTCATTCCGGGCAATCCGGGACAGGGCCGCTAGAGGCTCTCCCTGAGAACCCGTAGTCAGGATGAGGACTTTTTCATTAGGCAGCTGACGAATCGCATTCATCGGAACCAGGAGACTCTCTGGGTAATCGATAAAACCGAGTTTCTTGGCATGGGTCAGGACATTCAGCATCGAACGTCCAAGGGCTGCTACCACACGCCCCTGTTTCTGGGCAATCTGGAGGATCATGTTGACCCGGTGGACAGAAGAGGCAAAGGTCGTGATGATGACCCGGCCTTTAGCCTTAGCTACTTCCCGGTCTAAATTTGGAAAAACGGACATTTCTGAGGGGGTAAAGCCAGGCAATTCAGCATTCGTAGAATCTGAAATCAGACAGAGTACGCCCTCTTCTCCATACTCAGCCAGGCGGTGATAATCGAATTTGCGGCCATCGACCGGGGTATGGTCAAATTTGAAATCGCCGGAATGGATGAGTAGACCGACCGGGGTCCGGATAGCCAACGTATAGCTATCGGCAATCGAATGGGTGTTTTGGATATATTCGACCACAAAGTGCTTGCCTACCCGGAACACGTCGCGGGGATGGGCGGTGACCAGCTCCGTTCGACCCAATAGCCCTGTTTCTTGGAGCTTGCCCTCTAAAAGTGCGCGCGCCAAGCGAGGAATAATAATTCGGGGAATATTGATGCGCTGAAGATGGTAGGGAATGCCCCCAATGTGATCTTCGTGTCCATGGGTGACGACCATGCCGACTAGGCGTTCTTGATGTTCCCGCACCCAGGTCATGTCGGGGAGCACAATATTCACGCCATGCATGTCTTCCGTAGGGAAGGAAAGTCCCCCATCCAGCAGTAGAATCTCATCTTCATATTCAAAAGCCCAGGTGTTCTTGCCAATTTCACCCACGCCACCCAAGGGCATAATTCTTAAGGGGCTTATATTCGTCGTATTTACGACCATCGGTTACCTCGTTGTGTTGTTATATCAAAGAAAGGGTTTTCAAAACTTCGTTTAGCTGTTCACGGACTGTTTCAGGGGCCTGGACCAAAGGTAATCGCGGTTGTCCGACGGGCCATCCCATCAGTTCCAAAGCACACTTCACGGGAATCGGGTTTGTGGTGAGGAACAAAGCTTTAAACAAAGGGAGAAGTTTTTGGTGGACAGTTTGAGCTTGATGTACATTACCTGCGATGAAGGCATTTACCATCTCCTGCATCTGAGGACCAGCGAGATGAGAGGCAACGGATATTACACCATGAGCGCCTACAGAAAGTAACGGTAGGGTTAAAGCATCGTCTCCAGCGTAGACCAGGAAATTAGAACGGGTTAACGCGCGGACTGAGGAAGCCTGCTCTATGGATCCAGAAGCTTCTTTGATCCCAATGATACTCGGTATTTCTGCTAGCCGAGCTACTGTTTCTGGTAAGAGGTTTACCCCTGTACGCCCGGGAATATTGTACAGAATCAAAGGGATATCGGCATTTTCAGCAATCGCTTTGAAGTGCTTGTACAGTCCTTCTTGCGGAGGCTTATTGTAGTAGGGGCAGACTTGCAAGGAACCATGTACTCCTAGCTTAGCAGCTTTTGCTGTGGCGGCTATCGCTTCACGGGTACTATTGGAACCTGTCCCTGCAATCACAGCAGCCCGGTCGTTTACACTCTGGAGCACCACTTGGAAAAGCTGATATTCTTCATCCCAGGTCAGGGCAGGGGATTCGCCGGTAGTGCCACACACTACTAAGCCCTCGCTGCCATGTTCCACTAAGTGATTGGCTAAGCGAGCAGCTATTTCATAATCAACCTGTCCTTCTGGGGTGAAGGGAGTAACCATTGCGGTGATTACCCTGCCAAAAGGTGGTTTCATACAGGGCTCCTCTCATATGGTCGATTGGGCACAGCAGTGTGTTCTGGACCCTTGTTTTCTATAGGCATTGGTTCTCTTAAGTATTGGGACAAAGGAATGGGGACAAAGAATCAAACGCAGATAAGACTGATTAACTGACTAAACCTACAGAAAGGCAGCGAGGTCTATTCAGGCTTTAGACACGGGAAACCAAATCTGATTTATGGCTGACCAAGTCATTTTGAACAAGCCACTCCCCAATTTGCACCGCATTCAGGGCCGCTCCTTTGCGAATCTGGTCTCCACAAAGCCATAGTTCAAGAGCTTCAGGACAGGAGAGGTCTTGACGGACTCTTCCTACCAGTACAGGATCTTGGCCACTGGCATCTAAGGGCATAGCAAAAGTATTGCTCTGCCAATTTTCTGTAAACATTACACCTGGGGCTTGCTTGAGCAGGTTCGTGGCCTCTTCTATAGGAAAAGGTTCGTGAAATTCAATGTTGATTGATTCAGCATGGGCACGGAGCACGGGAACGCGCACACAGGTGGCACTTACCCGAAGATAGGGATCGTGGAAAATTTTTTGGGTTTCATAAATCATTTTCAACTCTTCTTCACAGTAACGATTCTCTGTCATTGGAGAATTATGTGGAAATAAATTGAAGGCGATTGGATGGGGAAAGGCTTGAGGGTTGGGGTCCCTACCCGCCAGAACGTCCCTAGTCTGATCTTGCAGCTCTGCCATGGCAGCAGCTCCAGCACCACTAGCAGCCTGATAGGTGCTGCAGATCACCCGCTTGATAGGCCGCACCTGATGTAAAGGCCAAAGGGCTAAGGTCATCAGAATGGTAGAGCAGTTTGGGTTGGCAATGATACCTTGATGCGCTCTTAGGTCTTCTGGATTCACTTCTGGAACCACGAGGGGTACCCCCTCTGTCATTCGAAAAGCGGAAGAATTGTCAATGAGCGTGGCTCTGGCTTGGACAATCTGAGGAGCCCACTGCTTGGATATACTGCCTCCTGCCGAAGCAAAAACCAAATCAATCCCTTCAAACGATTTTTCACTCAAGGATTGGACAGGTAAGAAGGTGCCGCGGTACGGGAGTTGTTTGCCTGCAGACCGGGCAGAGGCCAACAACACCAGCGAATCCACCGGAAATTTGCGTTCTTCCAGAATTTGCAAGATCTCTGTACCTACTACGCCAGTAGCACCCAAAATCGCGATGCGATAAGCCCTTTCCAACCTAACTCCTTCTAAACTTAGAGGTCATCCAATATCCGACTACCTTCGCGTACATTTGTCTGACAGCGATAGAAGGACACTTTATGTGCGCTATCAATAGGTCCCTTCCCCCTCACAAATTATAGAGGAAAGCGGAGGTGCAAAAAAACAAACCAAATCGAGGACGGAAGAGGTTGTGCTATGGTACTATCTCTAAGCCCTGCTTGCTTCAGTAAGAAAGCAGCACTTGTTTACGGGACGTAGCGCAGCTTGGTAGCGCACCACTTTGGGGTAGTGGGGGTCGTGGGTTCAAATCCCGCCGTCCCGACCAGATTAGAGACCCGCCGTAAGAGCGGGTTTTTGAGTTTTTGACAGTCTTGTGCCGTATCCTCGTGAAATAGAGAAATGTGACTTTGGGCGCTGAAGATTGTGATTCATTGTCATGATGAGAGACAGTCCCAGGTGACTAAAATATTTTGAAGTTTACCCATGGGGTCTGTGAAAAACGCTCCGCGAAATCTGTTGCCTCTTGCCTCACCCTGGATACAACCCATGGTGCGTTTTTGTATCCCGCTTTTTCTGTTGTTTGCCTTGAGCGGTTGTGCTCAGTACCGATTGGGTTTGCAATTCAATTGGAATGCAAGTGGCACGATTACTCAGAATCTAGATCTTGAACCGGCCTTAGTCCGTTTGGCTGGATTCCCCTACGCGCAATTTATTCGTTCTATAAAAAAACGGGCAGAAGGCTTAGGAGGCAAAGTGGACACCTTACAAGAAGGGCAATTGGCGATCCAAATTCCTTTTAAAAACCCGGAAGAGCTAGAAACTAAGTTCAATAAATTTTTCAATGACCCTCTTGTTTTCGCCTCCCAACCTGTTCAGACGTACCAACCTGTTCAGTACCGTCAGGTGCAGAATGCCTTACCCGCTCCTATGACCAAATTTAGCGTCCAGAACCAATCATGGCTTCTGGTGGACGCCTATGTGTTGACCTATGACGTGGATCTAACCCAAACCAGTATCCCCTTGCCTTCTGGAAATCTCTTGATGATCAATCTCGCGGAGCTTGTGAAGTTAGAATTTGCCCTCAGTTTGCCGTTTTCTCCTTGGCAGTCCAATGCCTCCCGCAAGGAGAATGGCGTCTTAATCTGGGATGTGATTCCCGGGCAAGACAATCGCATCACCGCTACGTTCTTGCTCCCTAACCTTTGGGGCGGATTGGCTTTGGGGCTTGGCATCATGGTTGTTGTGATCTGGCTTGCCATGAAACGATGAAAGCTCTAAAAGTTTTAGTTGCTCCAGATTCTTTTAAAGGTAGCTTGAGTGCCTTTGATGCGGCAGAAGCGATAGCGAGGGGACTACGCCAAGGCTGGCCCGAATTGGATATCACCCTGTTGCCGGTAGCTGATGGGGGTGAAGGTACGGCGGAAGTTCTCACAAAAGCCCTTAGCGGAATATGGCGAGAAGTCCCCGTTGTGGACCCCTTAGGTCGTGCTTTGATCGGCCACTATGGCTTGGTTGGCAATACCGTAGTCATGGATATAGCAGAAGCCTCTGGGCTCCAGCATCTCTCGGACACGGAACGAAATCCTTGGAAGGCTAACAGTTTTGGGAGTGGGCAACTCCTGATGGCTGCTTTGCAGGAGCCGACCGCCCAACGGTTGCTCATTGGATTGGGTGGTTCGGCTACTGTAGATGGAGGGGTCGGGTTCTTGCAAGCATTGGGCGCAAAAATTCTGGATCGACAGGGCGATCCGGTTGTCTGGGGGGGCCAAGGCTTAGCCCAAGTAGAAACGATTGCTGAACTTCATCCCATCCGAGAACGTCTGAAACACGTAGAGATCACGGTAGCCTGTGATGTTCGGAATCCACTGCTTGGGCCAGAGGGAGCCGCGCACATCTATGGTCCACAAAAAGGCGCTTCTCCGGAAATGGTGGATGTTTTGGAACAGAGTATGACGAAGTACGCAGCAGTCCTGCAACGGGCTGCGGGAGAGATCTATGTTGACTGTCCAGGGGCGGGCGCTGCAGGCGGCTTGGGATTTGCCCTCTATGCCCTTGGCGCTTCTTTTCGCTCGGGAGTAGAAGTCGTGCTAGAGACCTTAGATTTTGAAGAGCAAGCGACCCAAGCAGATTTAGTGATTACGGGAGAGGGGATGATTGATCGGCAGACGCTCTATGGCAAAACGGTTATGGGCATCCTGGCGATCGGTCGAAAAGTTCAGACTCCTGTCATCCTCCTGGCTGGAGCTGTGAATTTAGACCCTTCGGTGACTGGATTACTAAGTTTGAAATCATCTACAGACTCGAACCAGGGTGCAGCCGCTTTGTTAGACAGTATTCCTTGCCTCATGGATAAACAAGATGCTCTGGATCGAGCTAGGCTTCATCTGGAGTGGAGTGCAGAACAAACCAGTCGTCTTTTGCGCTTAGGAGGTAGCTTATGTGGCAGTTAAAAGCTTCTGGAGATTTAAGTTGGCTCGAATGTGAACTGCTACAGCCCTTCCCCCACGGATTTTTTACCCGCAATGCCCACCGTTCTCCGGGGCCCTTGGCTTCTGCCTTAGGACATTCTGAAGACCAGGCTTATCATCTCACCCAGATTCATAGTGCTCTGGTATTTGATGCAGAAAAGGTCACCGCCGGCCTGCAAGGAGACGGCTTAGTCAGCGTCACTCCAGGCATTACCGCTTGGGCCAAAAGTGCAGATTGTGTTCCTGCGCTCTTGCTCGACCCAGAGTGTTCTGTCGTTGCTGCAGTCCATGCTGGCTGGCGAGGGACAGCGGCTCAGATCCTTCCCCAAGCGATTCAGCAAATGATCCTGCGGGGCGCAAGACCGGAGCGGATTCGCATTGCCTTGGGACCCGCCATCTCAGGAGACTACTATCCTGTTCATCAGACCGTGGCCCAAGAAGTTGTTAAGACTATCCCCCATCCAGCCAAAGCGCTCCTCCCCGATGCGGAGGAAGATAAGGTGAGGTTAGACGTGCGGGAAGTGAATCGACAGCAAGCCCTTTCCCTTGGGGTGCTAGCCGTAAATATTGCCTTAGCCCCGCACTGTACTTATCAAGAGGAACGACTTTTCTATTCTTATCGCAGAGAAGGACCTACAGGTATTCAATTTTCAGGGATTGGGACTTAAGCAGCTTCCGGCACTTTGGAGTCCGCAGAGTTTTGTAAAGGCTCTGATTGGATTGGTTTTATGGGCGTCCAGAAAGTTCCTTCTACTGAATGAGCTTTCCACTGACCTTGCTGCGTGTAAATGGCGGTGATCTTAGCGGTCGCCACTCCAGTCACAGAGAAGATCATAGAATTTTTAGTGGGCACTTGGTCACTGATCACAAAGCCCTGCTCCCAAACCGCATATTTTTGAGGATTAAAGGGAGCGAAGTTCTCTGCTTGCTTGCGGAATCCATCGGTCAAAAACTGTTTAGTCCAAGCGGGCGATTGGGCCCGTTTTTTGAGATAAACCAAGCCTGCATAACCCGCATTATCGGCAGTGTTTAAGACCGTATTTTTGGTCATTTGATAATGCCCGTCTTTCCACTGGAATTGGCTGTGGTATCCCAGGAGTCCACAGCTATCACAGGGAGCCATAACCCTCTCTGGATCCAGGACATAACGTTCAATAACGATGCTTTTATCCGGTTTGAGCGTAGGGCTTTCCCCCAACGCAGAGTCCAAGAGAGGTGCGGGAAAGGCTTGGGCAGTCACTTTTTTAATACGATCTGGTTGCACCTGAAAAATTTCTACCCAGGGAGTAGACCAATCCAAGGCTCTCCGTTTTCCGGTTACCACCAGTAGAGGGAACTTGCCAGACTGGGCAGAGGGTTGGATAAGAGCCAACTGCTCTACATGAGCATCCGGATCCTCAGAGAAATCATTGAGGCTGTCCACCCGGGTCTGTTCTGTTCCTGAAAGCCAAAAACTGACACGGCGTTGGTTGAGATCAGACGGACCCATTTGATCGTCTACCGTTTCGGAGATCTGCATCTCTACTAAACGCCCTACTCCTTCAAAGGAACGCACAGAGGATTGGATCTTGTTTGTTTCTAATTCACTTAAGTGCTGCGCTAATTCTTTCTGGGGCAGATGGGAAATGGCCAAAATGTAGCTTTCAAGACTTTGAATCAGTTCTTTGCGTTCTTGAATAAGAGCTTGATCAATATGCTCTACCTGATCAGGGTCAGCTTGGTGAATGACTCGCTCTCTGGATTGCACCAAGCTGAAATATTCGGATGTCTTATGCTGGGCAGCTTGGTAAGAAGCTTCTACCAGAACGGCCTGTTCCCGCAGATGGTTTAGCCAAAAAGCACCGGCGGCCAAGGCCACTATGCCTGTCAGCACTATGGTTGGAGGAAGCCAGGTAAAACGAGAATGTCTTGCTGGAGTGAGCGGGGATGAGTCTAACGCCATCTGGGCTATCAAAAGATGTCCATCTCCAATGATACGAGAGCATTAGGGATACCATGAACTTCTTAATATTAAACTGCTGAATCTTTTTTCAATCTTCTGATTCTTTACCGTGCGCTGAACCATTACCGGTGTAATGCTCGGTATCGTAGTACCCACCTTTCGTGCAAAAGAAAAGAAGGGCAGGAATAAAAATGAGGGTCAAAATTACTAAAACGGAGTTGAACATAGCTCGAAAAATTTTTGAGGTCTACGATTCCAGTATTTCGGATGCCTCCAAAAAACAGGGCAAACCATCAATTTTCTTAACGTTTTAAGGTCTGCTGTTTATCTCAGTACCCCCGATCTATGAATGCGTCGAGAGGCACGTAGATTCGGTAGATCTAGTGATATACTTGGTCTGAGTACCTAGTGGACACTGGGGAAACTCCGGTTTTGATTGATATGCAAAAACTGGGACATGCTTGAGGAGTAGGTAGAATAACCTAGACATGTTCACTTCAGCTTTTCCAAGGTTCGTTTTGGTAAGCAGTGAATAGCCCGAGAATCCGGCGGTTGTAAGCGCGGCCGTTTTGTGGCCTTATGCCTAATGGAATGTC
>CASBPW010000077.1 GCA_949127685.1 Candidatus Sivonenia alaskensis PMM_0068
ATAATGAAGCAAGTGGTCGCAGTCAAAAGGGTGGGGATCATCAAGACGCCGAACCAACCGACATAAAGACGGTTTTCGGTGGAGGTGACCCAGTCAGCGAACTGACCCCAGAGCCCTTGGCTAGAACGACGCTCTAAAGTAGCAGTCATCGTCAAAAGTACCTAATAAATTAAGGTTTACAGCCTCCATTAATAGATGAAACTTTACAAAACATCAAGAGGTAAGAACTTTTTTTAAGCTTTCAGGGGGTATCTTCCCCTTTCTGGGCCGGCATTATGTGATTTTGTTTACAAAGTCTTACTTGAAAAGGTCATGATCTAAGGAAAAAATAAGGCAATTTGACCATAAATCTTCCCAGGTAAAGCTTTTCAGCCTTAGCTGACTGCATGATAAGAAAAATGTTCTGTATTTCGCCTATCTATAGCGAAAGCATTCAGGTCAGTTTTAAGGTATTTATACTTACTGATGTTCTGTGATCAGTCCAAAATTTTATCTGGGATGAGTCACTAACAACTGTTGCACTTGTTCTGCATGGTAAGAGCTACGGGTAAGGGGTGAAGAAACCACCTGTAAAAAACCCAGGGCATCCCCTTCTTTTTTCCAAGCGAAAAACGTTTCTGGAGTCACGAATTCATGGACAGCCAAATGTTTCGCAGAAGGTTGCAAATACTGACCTATCGTTAAGATATCACAATTTACTGCCCGCAAGTCTTTCATGACTTGGATTACTTCGTCAAAAGTTTCCCCAAGGCCCACCATTATTCCTGATTTTGTATAAGTCCTAGGAAATTTGATGCGCGAACGATGGAGGAGTTCTAGACTGCGTTCATAGATTCCCTGTGGGCGTACTCTGCGATAGAGCCTGGGCACAGTTTCTGTATTATGGTTCAGAACTTCAGGATGGGCAGACAATACGAGCTCTAAGGCTTTTTCATCACCACAGAAATCTGGAATCAACACTTCGATCGTAGTGTCGGTCATGCGTTCCCGCACCGCTTCAATACACCGTACAAACTGAGAGGCTCCACCGTCCGCGAGATCATCTCGATTGACTGAGGTGATCACTACATGCTTGAGCCCCATACTCTGCACTGCTTCAGCCAAGCGTAGGGGTTCAGTAGGGTCCAATTCCCTGGGGGTTTTATCAAAGTCGATGTCGCAGTAGGGGCAAGCTCGCGTACAAGCAGGTCCCATGATCAGAAAAGTAGCCGTGCCTGCCTTGAAGCATTCGCCAATGTTGGGGCAAGAAGCCTCTTCACATACTGTATTGAGGCCAAGCTTCCGTAAAGTTTCAGAAACCTTCCCAATCCTTTCCCATTGTGGGGCTTTCACCCTTAACCAATCTGGTTTAGTAGCCATAATTCACAGCAGTCTTAAGAACCAGTTTATCGTGTTTGGATGGTCTGAGCGACCGTTTGCTGAGTCTGCATCTGCTTTGCCAGTGCGGTCACGGAAGCAGCGCTTATATCCGTCATCAGGTTAGGGAATAGTCCCAAACCCACCATGCAAAAGGCTAATACAGTAGCTGGGAAGTAGGCAAAGACATTGGGTTTGGGGAGAATACCCAAAGCTTTGGGGCTAGAACCGAAGAAGGCTTTCTGCAGAAGTACCAGTAGGTACACCGCCGTAAGGACAGTACCGAATATGCAAAGAGCGGTAGCAATTGGAAACTGAGTGTATCCTCCTTTAAATACGAGGAACTCAGCCACAAAACCACTCATCCCCGGCAAACCTGCATTCGCCATCGCAGCCGCCACCATAAAAGCACCAACCAAGGGCAACCCTTTCTGACGGTCAAACAATCCACCCAACTTATCCAGATCACGGGTCTTCGCCTGCTCATAGACAAGACCCACGAGCATGAAGAGTAGGGCAGAGATGACTCCATGGGAAATCATCTGAAAGACGGCTCCTTGTAGTCCAGTTTCACCCAACGTGGCCACACCTAAGATTACATAGCCCATGTGGGCAATGGAAGAATAGGCAATCATCTTCTTCATGTCCGTTTGGGCAAGGGCAGCGAGCGAAGCATAAACCACATTTATCGCAGCCAGAGCAGCCAGTAACCAAGATAGATCCAGAGCTGCCTGCGGGAAAATACTCACCCCAAAACGCAGAATGCCATAGGTCCCTAACTTCAGGAGGACTCCTGCCAAAAGGACAGAGACCGCTGTGGGAGCTTCTACGTGAGCATCGGGAAGCCAAGTATGCAAAGGAACCAAGGGAATTTTGATGCCAAAGCCCAGGGTGATCAAAACCAGCATGAAAATCTGGAAGGCAATTGGGTAGGGCGTGGCAGGATTTGCAAGCGCATGAATATCAAAGGTATTGAGTCCTGAAACGAAGTAGGCACTCAAAAAAGCAACCAGTAAGAACACACTGGAAAGAACCGTGTACAGCAGAAACTTCGTTCCGGCATACTCCCGGCGAACCCCGCCCCAGATAGCAATCAGGAAATATAGAGGAATCAGCTCGAGTTCATAGAACAAGAAAAACAAAAGTAAGTCTTCCGACACAAAAGCGCCAAGCACCCCACAGGTAAGGAGAAGGACCATCGAATAGTACATGCGGGGGCGTTTTTGTTGTTCCCAGCTTGTGATGATCGAAAGCACTACTAGTAAGGTTGTAAGCAGCACTAAAGGCAAACTAATACCATCTACAGACACACTGTAGTTGAGCCCTAGTTGTTGAATCCAAGGGCGACTCTCCCTAAATTGTGGTGCCGGATCAGAGAGATTGAACTGGAAGGCAATTCCTAGACTAATGAACAAGGTCCCGAGGCTGACGATTAAAGACCAGAGGCGTGCAAACTTGTAATCTTCACCCTTGGGTAACAGAGCAAGCCCAATAGCCCCGAAAGCGGGTAAGAAGACAAGGGCAGTTATCCAGGGAATGTTCACGTTCTATTCCTTCGCCTTCTTAGAAGGCTTAGCCGTAACTTTGACGCGTTGGGTGATAAAGGTTGTGCCGGTAGTGTTCACAAAACGAAGGCTGACCGCTTGGTCTTGAGGACTCTTGGGCGCTTTATTGGAGGCAAAAATACCACCAGAAGAGAGAAGATTCAGGTTAACAGACCCTACATTGGGAATAGCACTAGCCGTCAGTGGAGTCTGATTAATTCCACCAAGCGCTGGAGAATCCCGCAAAGATTTATCGAGAACCGCTTCTACGGTATAAGTACTACCGGCAGCGACTTTACTGGGTAAGCTCAGAGAAACTTTGGGTGGTTCCTTGCCAGAGGTCAGCATCGAACGCTCCGCCAAGACTTCTTGCTTGACAAGCTGCCAGGCGTTGTTTGCACCTAAACGCTCAAAACGGCTCAAAGTCTCTGTTTCCCCTGTCAAAGCAAAACTGGTATCCCCCTCTTTGAGGCTACCTACCAGGGACGTTTTTGCCTTAACAAGCGTCCGATTTCCCTCTCCCATAACAGAAAGTACCTCCGTTTTGTACTGAGGCTTTTCTAAATTTTTCCAGAGGGATTCCAAAGCTTTTGCGGTAGCTTCTCGATTCAGCCCATCACCACTCTTAAAGTCTTTTCTGTAAAATTCCAATACGCCCTGCATATTTTTTTCAGAAGCTTGCTGATCCATTTGTTGAACCAGATCTTGAAATTCTTGCTGAGAGGCGGCTTGAGCAACAGATGTTGCTAACGCTGAAAACAAAAGGGCACAAGAAAGGATTGAATAAGACTTCTTCATGAACAAACTCCAAAATTTATGTACCCGCCATACTTAGACTTACGATGAAACCCAAAGTCACAACAGAAGTAATAACAATCAGCAAATAAAACTGAGTTTTTCCGGTTTCAACGTACTTAAATATCTGAGAACCAGCAAGAAAGAAGGCACTCACTAAGTTTACGAAGCCATCTACCAGGTTCTTATCAAACCATGCCACGGTCACCCCAATCCCGGCTAAGCCTGAGACAACCGTCCGCTCATAGAGTTCGTCAATATACAGGCGGTTTTCAAGAGCCTGGAGCACAGGGGCGAAGGTTCTTTGTAAGCCTATGACAGGCAAATTCATGACATATAGCAAGAAGGAAGCAGTAAACCCGATCACTACGGCTCCAGTTGAAAGCGCAGCGACAGATAAAGCAAGTTCTTCTTTAGCAAACCAGAGGTTACCCAAATAGCCAGCTAGCACAGAAGGGACCATCAGAATCACTAAAGGCAGGCTCATCACCATCGGAGATTCATGAACCATTCCAGCTTCTGGAGTGCGAGCTTTGCCGGTAAATGTCAGGAGGAACTGACGGGACATGTAGAAAGCAGTCAAAGCAGCTGTAATCAAAGCAATGCTGTACACGCCAAGGGAGGAGGGAGATTCACTCAGAGCATGGAGTACCGAGTCTTTAGACCAGAAGCCCGCTAAGGGAAAAACACCGGCAATACTCAAAACGCCGACGCCAAAGGTCAAACCGGTCACAGGCATCTTCTGAAAAAGACCGCCCATATTCTGCATATCTTGGCAATCCAAGTGTCCATGGGTAGTATGTTCTGCTTCATGCATCCCATGAATTACCGAACCAGAGCCTAGGAACAGCATCGCTTTAAAGAATGCATGGGTGAACAAGTGAAACACAGCTGCTTCCGGATGTCCCACCCCCAACGCCATAAACATATAGCCCAGCTGAGAAATCGTTGAGTAGGCAAGCACCCGCTTAATATCATTCTGGACTGTGGCAATGAGTGCTGCACCCAAAGCCGTAATCGCTCCTGTCCAAGCAATCACGCCCATCGTCAAAGGAGACAGCGCAATTACAGGCTCTAGCTTAACGACAAGAAAGACACCAGCAGCGACCATGGTGGCCGCGTGAATCAAGGCTGATACAGGCGTGGGACCTTCCATGGCGTCGGGCAGCCATACATGCAAAGGGAACTGGGCTGACTTGCCAACAGGACCAGCAAAAAGAAGCAAAGTTAATAGAGTAGCAAAACCCGGAGCCAGCTGAGCTTCTTCGGCCCAAGCCCCTAGAGCTGTGAAATCCAGCGTTCCCGCATTAACGTACAGGACGACAATTCCGATCAACAGAAGGAAATCACCCACCCGAGTGGTCATAAAAGCTTTACGAGCAGCAGCACTGGCACTGGGTTTAGCAAACCAAAAACCCACTAACAGATAACTACACAAACCCATCAATTCCCAACATCCATAGGTGACTATTAGGTTATTACTGACAACTAGCCCCAACATAGCTGCGGTAAAAAAATTCAGTAGTCCGTAGTAACGAGGCAGACCAGGCTCATCACGCATATATCCCAGGGAGTAGACCTGGACTAAAAAACTGACCCCTGTCACGAGGCTCAGCATTCCCACCGTCAGCGGGGTAAATAGTAGAGAAAAATCTAGCGCCACATCACCGGCGGTGAGCCAACGGAGTGAAAGTGTAACCGGTTCTGGATTTTGAATAGTCCCAACTAAGGCGAACAAACTGTGAATAAAGCCTAATCCTATGAGGACTAATCCGGCATAGGCTGGTGGTTTTTGGCCTTTGACCAAACCTAGAGCCCAGGGTAGGGAAAGGAGCGCAGCAAGGGCTCCATAGAGGGGAACCAACCAAGCGAAATGCACCAGTTGATCGGCATTATTCATCGGGGATAATCACCTCTCGCATGCCAGCTTGTAGTGGCGGATAGTGGCGGACGTCAACACTAGACAGGAGCTTTACTTTTCTTAACCTAATATTAGAACGGAAGATGTCCCACGTCTAGAGAAAAATACCTAGCGACAGTAGAAATTGTCCTGCCCAGGGAATTTTTACCGCACCAGCAGATTTGGCCATTTCTGACCATTTCTATGAATCTTCCCACAGAAGTCTAGAGAGGCATCAACTCAGAGCAATCTACCCTGCAAAAACATCACAGACATCACAAGGGCATAACAATTCTAGTATGAAAATAGTATTAGCCTACTTCAGACATACGGACCAAGCGTTTGCGAGTGACTTCGATGGGTATTAATTCCACCGCACGCCGTATATCGTCAACACTTACCCACTCACTGAAAGCCAAGGTATCGCCGTTGCGGACTAACCCCATAAGGTAGGCCTCGGCCAACTTCGGGTCCTCAACACCCATCGAAACGAGCTGATGGGCAATAGCTTGAGCAATATCTTCTCTCATGGAGGACCTCGTCTCACACCTCAGGACTTCTTAAACTTACTAGTACCCAAAGTATGACTGTGTTTCGAATGTAACATTTTTTAACTGCGAGCATGGTTGACGAAAACAAATTTTTAAACTTCTTTCCCTATTGCCCCTAACCCGTCACAATAGAGCAGTCAAGAAAATTCAACACTTTACGTATGCTCCCCCAGTCCTCTCTGGAAGAACCGATCGCACTATTGATGGCTCAGCCTGCCGCCCAATTCGTTCTGAAACAATGGGGAAAGCGCGAGGCGGCCGCTTTTCATATCTGTGGTCTTTTGGCGTCTTGGGTTTTGGAAGGACCAGAAGTAAGCGTTCCAGAATCCTATCAAGCCTTACAGCACTGCGGTTTAGTCTCATACACCAAAGATCGATGGATCATGACAGAACTAGGAAAGACTATCGGGCAGATGACCTTGGACCGAACTCCTAAGTCACTGATCAAGCTAGTTTGTTCATCTCGCAAGGAATCCAGCACCCGTTAATGCCGATGGAGCCTTTCCCCCACGAGCAAGCATGATGAGCCCTGTCAGCAGACCTATCTATTTAGACAACAATGCGACCACTCCCGTAGATCCCAGCGTTTTGGAAGCGATGTTGCCTTATTTTACGGAGATGTTTGGCAATGCGGCATCTCGCAATCACATCTATGGATGGGAAGCAGAACAAGCTGTTGAAAATGCCCGTGAACAAATTGCTCAAGGAATCGGGGCGACCGCCAAGGAAATAATCTTTACGTCGGGAGCAACCGAATCCAATAATCTAGCCCTCAAGGGTATAGCCGAAAGGTATGAGGATAAGGGGAAGCATCTAATCACCAGCGTTAGTGAACACAAGTGCGTTTTGGATACCTGTCGATATCTCGAGCAAAAAGGCTATGAAGTAACCTATCTGCCGATCAGCAAAGACGGCCTGATAAATTTGGATGCGCTAGAGGCAGCCATCCGACCTGATACGGTTTTGGTGTCGATTATGGCGGCCAATAACGAGATTGGCGTACTTCAGCCCATCTCAGCCATAGGCAAAATCTGTACGGAGCATGAAGTGCTTTTTCATACCGATGCCGCCCAAGCTTTTGGCAAAGTTCCTCTCCATGTGGACAAGATGAATATTCATCTTTTGTCTCTCTCCGGGCATAAGTTCTACGGGCCCAAAGGAATTGGGGCTCTGTATGTGCGTCGTAAAAACCCCAGAGTTCAACTTGTTGCCCAAATGCATGGCGGGGGTCACGAACGCGGTCTGCGCTCCGGGACCTTGGCAGTGCCTTCTATTGTGGGCATGGGGAAGGCAGCCGAAATTTGCTTCACCAACATGGATCAAGAAATCGCTCGTACCGAATGGTTACGAAATTACCTTTGGGAACAAGTCCAGCAACGTATACCGGAGAATTCTCTCAATGGCAGCCTAGAAGATCGGTTGGCAAACAATCTCAATCTGAGCTTTGCTTTTGTAGAGGGGGAATCCTTATTAATGGGGGTACACGATACGGTGGCCCTATCCTCTGGGTCTGCTTGCACTTCTGCCTCGTTAGAAGCATCCCATGTACTTAAGGCGCTTGGCATCAGTGATGAACAGGCCCGCTCATCCATCAGGTTCGGACTTGGTAGATTTACAACGAAAGAAGAAATTGACCGAGTGTTGGATAAACTGGAGATAGTGGTTAGCCGCCTGCGGGCTATGTCTCCTCAGTGGCAGGCACATCATCAAAAGGCTCAGCAGGCTGTCTACTAAATTAGAAACACCGCCGGGTTAGGCATACAACATCGTTTAGGAGTCGAGGAAAGACATGGCTGAAACAGCAGAAGCAATCTTACAAACTGGGGAAGCCAAAGGAATTAATCTTACGGATTCAGGTCTTAAAGAAGTTCTTCGTCTACGAGAACGCAAAGGGGCTGACCTGTGGCTAAGGGTAGGGGTCAAAGGTGGCGGATGCTCTGGACTTTCCTACACCATGGATTTTGACAACCCTGACAGTGTCACGGAACACGATGAAGTGTATTCTTACGCTGCTGGTTTCAGTGTGATTGTGGACAAAAAGAGCCTGTTGTATCTATATGGCTTGGTCCTCGACTACAGCGATGATTTATTGGGAGGTGGATTTAAATTCGTCAATCCCAATGCTGAACGCTCTTGCAGTTGTGGTTCTTCCTTCTCCACATAAAACTACTAGTTCTATTCAGCCATTCTCTATTAAATTCGTTGTCGCTTGTAAAACACTTCGATCTACTCTGCGGTAGTCGTTCTGGCGGTTGCTCTTGAGGAGAAAATTCTCGGATGAATCAACTCGGTTTTCAGAGGGCCAAAATAAGCTTTCAGCAGCTCAGAGGACACAAATTGGTTGTGATTTTGGGTGCACCGCCAGAAGAATATCTTGAAATGCCAGCAGAAGAGTGAACACCGTCTGAACCTGGAGATTACCCTTTGCCTCCAGACGGTACGGGAATGGGATAGGACTTAGAGGCTAGAATACGTTTTCCCATAGTTTTTTGTCGGGACAGAGCATTGTTCTTATAGCAATGCTCCGTTTGTTTTTGAGACTCAAAAAATTTGCTTACTGACTTGGTAGGCCCAATTGGTTCTATACAAAGAGAGCATTGAGTTCTATGTCTTCATAAATCAGCGAAATAGGGCAAAGGAAATCAATACTAGTGAATTGAACATCCGTATCTTGTTCATCGATGGAGAGATCCTCCAGCGGGTACGCTGTAAGCTCCAATTTCCCTCGCTCGTTGAGGCGATAACATTCAACACTCAGCTTCTCAGCATCAACTAGAACGTACTCCTGTAAGGTTTTGAGACGGCGGTAAAACTTGAATTTATCGCCTCGGTCATATCCTTCAGTACCGGGTGAGAGCACTTCAAGAATTAGGCAGGGATACTGAACCATCTTGAGGGCCCTTCTATCTCGTTCTTCACAACTGACAACAACATCCGGATAAAAATACGGTCCCTTCTCAGAAACGCATACCTTGGCATCTGCCATAAAAACTTTGCATCCTTTTCCGCGCAAATGAGTTCTCAGTGCCGTCGTTATATTCACCGCAATCGAGTTATGGGGTAGGGTCCCCCCAGTCATAGCGTAGGCTTCACCATAGATGTATTCATATTTAAGGGGTTGTTCTTCTTCCCACGCTAGGTATTCTTGGGGGGACATCGGGCGGTGGTCAGGCGAAGCAATCATGACTTATGTCTCCCTGAAATAGATAGCGGTATGTCAATAAATTGGCACGCCGGTTTCTTCAACCCAACTTATCATCCAAAGCTTGCTTGAATCCCAGAACGACAAAAATATTAGAAATGGTCAATAAAGCTTCTGCCGGACCATGTAACCAGTCCACGTTAGAAAGAGTTTCATGAAGCACTAACTTGCAATAAATTCCTACAGGAATGGTAACTAGCACAAAAACCAGCAAAAAATAAAAGCCAAACATGGCTAATCTTGGTGCTTTTCCCGATTTTTGCAGGAAGTAGAGAAAAGCTAGATAGGGGAATAAACTCAGGGCAAATAGAGCTTCCATGATTAATTCTGTGTCCGATTCCGATAGAGACCGTAAGCCCCCATCATTAGGGTGACATTTCCCAGTAGCGTCATCGCTCCCTGAAAGTGCCCCATCCAAGACAGCGACAGGTCATTGTCAAAATAGTGCCAGACTACTACAGCGGTACCCCCCATCAAGGCCGGAATCATCGCAAAGGCAAACCCCCTCCAGGCCGGTTCATTGGTCACTGAAGCATAGCGCCATACCAAAACCATGGCGACCATCCACTCTAATAGACTAGAAATATGGATAATCCATGTGCCTAAAGAAAGGGCATTCATCCATCCGCTCTCTTAAGAACAAACAAATTGCCTTGATTGCCCAGACCTATGCGCAGGGTCTCATCCAAGTAGACAATTTCCAGCCAGCCACTTTGCCCCTGAGTGGAAAAACTCACCGCAGGAGGGGTATTTTTCTCCTGGCTAAATTGAGCTAACCAGTCAACAGCATTTTTCCCAGACAAAAGACCAGGAAAAGTAATGAATGCTCTCTCAAAAATAACTTTAAGTCGTTTGGGACTCATCACTTCAAAACGCGCTTTGATAGCTGCTAAAATCCGAAGGAGACCAGGGACTTCCAATTCAATCAAGTTTAAAACCAATCCTTGGGACACATCGATTCGCTGCCAAACCTGTCGTTGTTTTACTCCAGGTAAGCGGTCTAATGGAGAGAAACTATCCCGGTTGCTATACAAGAGTTTCCAATTCGCTGTCAGCAGGTCAGCTCGTTCTTGATCCGTGCGTAGCGGGTCCAACTTAGCCAGATGGTCTACCAAAATCCGGATGCGCGGGTGCGCGGCGATAGGATCGAGTTGCCCTTCCTGGTAGGCCAGTATGGTCTCCAAGAGTGCCAGTTTTTCGGTGAGTATTTCAGGGGAACTAGTCATACCAACTTTGCGCCAGTTGTTTAGTTAGGTTTCCAGTGTAATCGCTACTTCGGGATTTATTAGGACACGATTGTCGCAGGATGACTTATGTCCTCAGTGCTTGACTAAGCCCGTGATCGTGGCGTACATACCCCAGAGGCTCACATAGGAATCCTGAATATTAAACAGGTGCGGAAGCCAATTATAGACGGTTGCAGAATCCCCACCGGTCGCAATTACCTTCCCCTGGGGTTGTCTTTGTCGCCATGCCAAGCAAAATTGTTCGATGCCTGCTAACGTGACTTGGATAACGCCACTCTGTATAGATTGTTCCGTGGTAAACGCCATCGCAGGAGGCAGCACGGTCGGTAATTTCACATGCGGAAGTAAAGCCGTATGTTGGTGCAAGGATTTAAACTGCAAACCAAAGCCTGGCATGATACAGCCACCCATAAATTGGCCTGAATGACTGGTGGCACTAAGGGTAATCGCCGTTCCAAAATCTACGACAAGGGTCGGATAGCCATAGCGATAGCTGGCTCCGAGGATATTCAGGGCTCGGTCTACCCCTAAACCCTCGTACCCCCCTTGAATCGGCACCCTATCCAGAGTTAACGTCTGAGCTTTAGGCATAGAGGACCAGCGTTCCAAAGCATCTGGGACCACAGAGGCTACTACAATCGACTCGGCTTTATCTAAAGCCTCTTCGTCCCAATAATCAGGGGGATGATCCGATGTCAGGAGCAGTTCATTGCCATGGAACCAGCCCCAATGTTGCCGAGAATTACCAATATTAATTGCAAGCCACATATAGAAGCACTTATGGAACTAACTATATTAGAACTATAGTATGCGTACTTTATTTCTTGTAAATAAACTTACGTAACAGAGTTTCGCGGGTTTCTTCATCCAAGCGGTCAATTAACTTATGTCCCACTTTTTTAGAGGATTTATGTTGTTGAACTTTTTGTTCTTGTTTAGACTGTCGCACCTCAGCCAAAAGCCGATCCGCAGAATAGAGTCTGGCGCCTTGACCATAGACAACATGCTGCTGAGTGCGGTCTGAGGTGGCTACATAGACTAATGGATACCCTTCTTTCAGCAGCTGGTAGCTCCGGGATTCGATGTAGGTATCTGCCGTTTGGAGATAATCCGTAAAAAGTATCTTCACATGGGTACTAATCTGCTCTTGAGTTGAGGGATTTGTTTGGTATTGAGCATCAAATACTATCGTGGTATGCCAATCTCGAAAACTAGAAAAATCGACGAGGGTTTCGATAAGCTTCCTTCTGGCACGGTCAAGATCTCCCTTGTTTTTGAGATGAATGAGCTTGGGCCAGGCCCCAATGATGTTGTAGCCATCGACCAGAAGAAAAACGTCGGCCATCGGAAAAAGTTTGAGATTCCTTTACATCTTGTCATGTATTTTGGTGTTCAGTCCCACCGATACGGGCGAGGAAAAATAATCATGCGGATGCAAACTTTAGGAAATTTATTATCCATTGTGAGTATTGTCCTTCTCACGGGAGCCATCTTTACGGGCACGGCTATCAAATCCGGAGCCGTATCCAGCCAGTCACATGCCCTTTATTCCGGAACAATATCGATTATTGCTATCGCTGCGCTTGCCATCAATCTGTGGCAAATACAAAATAAGGACTAAGTATTTATGCGGATAGGGTTTTTTCCGTTAGACTTGGCTAAGATATCAAAAGGCAAGCGAGAGAAGACTAGTGTTCTACCGACTTTCCGACCAATACCGCCAATTCGTGCGGGAACTTATTGTTAACCTTCAAGCTCTGGCCATAGTCCTTGAGCGTAGGGGCTATATTGCTTCTTGCTATACCTGGGGAGATGAATTGGAGCGAGCTACCTTTATCGTCAATATTGGCTCCGAACATCTGATCCGGCTTTTGGTCTCAGACTACGGTATCAGCTGGACAGAAATACGGGATGACCGTGAGCTGATGAAATTGGAAGGGGCAGAAGCTATTGGTCAATTACAAGAATTAATGGACCGCTTAAGCAATCCTGAAAGTGCGCAGCCAGTTCCTCTAATCGGCATGGAAGTCTAATTCAGTGTACTGGCCCATCCATTTGATACATACATGACTTTCTCGGCTGAGTATTGGGAAAACCGCTACCAACAACGCAACGAACCTTGGGATATAGGAAAGCCTGCGCCCCCCTTAGTATCATTTTTTGAGTGTGCAGATGCTCCTAATCCTGGAATCATGGCTGTTCCCGGTTGTGGGAAGGGTCATGAAGCCCTCTACTGCGCTCAAAAAGGTTATACGGTCTATGGTTTTGATTTTGCCCCTTCCGCGATTACAAGTGCGACGGGACGAGTTTTGACGGAAGGGGTCAACGCTACTTTTTTAGAGCGGGATATTTTCACTTTAGGCAAAGAATTTCCTGGACACTTTGATTATGTCTTAGAGCACACCTGTTTTTGTGCTATTAATCCTGAACAGAGAGCTGAATATGTTCAGGTCATTCATGAAATATTGAAACCAAAGGGAGCTATGCTTGCCCTCTTCTTCACCCATTCCAGACCGGACGGTCCCCCTTACGGCACAAATTTAGAAGAATTAGAATGCCTCTTCGACCCTTACTTTACGGTTCAGTTTCTGGAAAAACCAAATAATTCCATAGCAGGACGTGAAAATGATGAGCTACTAGCCCATCTGATTAAGATCTGAGTAAAGCCTCCCCAGTTATAAGTTCCATTTTGCCCCTCTCTAAGGAGGATTGGCAAAAGTTTTTGGGACAAGACTGCTTCCTCTTAGGGAAGTTAATTAATGGAAACACCCCATCAAGGGTCTGCTGGGTCAGCCCGTAAGCTATTGCTTCCTCTGACAAAGATTTGGTTTATTTGATGGGCGGAGAACGGCGTAGCTTCGATATAGGTGATTACCCAAGATTGAAGAAGCGACTCTTTCAGATTGAAGGAAACTGGTAATTAGTAAATTGGACTGATCTACATGAATTCTGAGGAGCGTATAGGGTCTGGTCGAAAAAGCCTTGGTGGTGTCAAACCTGGTCAATTGTCTGGACGGGAATTAGTCAAGTGAGGCCCCCCGGCGCTGTTTAGATTCCACTTGAGAAGATTATATTTCATGCAATCAAGCGTGGCTAGAGTCGCTTAGATGAATAGACCCGCATCGACCTTAAAGAAAGCTGCCAGTGCTTTTGCCTGAGCTTTGCTGATGCTGCGCTTTCCATTCACAACTTCGGAGGTAACTCCTCGTGAACCAATTACACCGATTAAATCTTCTTGTTTACAGTCTCGCGCCTCCATCAAATGGATCAGTATCTCTAACGGAGAACTTTCAGGAATGGGATAATGTTCCCCCTCAAATTTCTCAATTAAAGTAACTAACAGCTCTAATAAAGCTTCTTCTTCAGGAGTTCGACTGGAGCGATTTTCTAGTTCTTCTGCTATGGCAATCGCTGCATCATTCTCTATCTCAGAGACAATTATCTTAGGACGATATTGTGCAAGCAAGCTGCCATAAGTATCTGGATTAAAAGTAAGGGTCATTTTTCCATTGCTCCTTGTCATATTCAGCATGCGTCAGGATGTATTTGATATAGATGCGCTGTTTTATGTAGTTGATATCTGCAATTAAGCGATACGTATTGCCTTTAATGTTGAATACCGTGAAGTTGCCTACGGCTTCCGCTTTTGAGTATATTGCCTGCACTTCAACTAAGCTTTCCCACTGAGCTTTACTAACGACTCGATACCAAGAGAACAATACCTCACAGGAATCTGCATGTTTCTCACAAAAGTCTCGAAGTATCTTTCGACTTATTACATGCACAAGAAGGAATCTATACTGCTCTCATATTCTCATTTAGAGAACTTGCCGTCAAGGATTCTTGGTTGCCTTACACATTGAGACTGCTTTTTTCTTCCACTCCCCGGCAGGATGAGGACCAAAC
>CASBPW010000078.1 GCA_949127685.1 Candidatus Sivonenia alaskensis PMM_0068
ACTTCAGGAAGAATCAAGTGGCGAGAGTAACGCTCGTAATCATCGGGCGTCAAATTGATGGTTGAAAGATCTGGGTTAAGCATAGGTCGTGTACGTCTTAAGGGAGAGGGGAGATTTAACCACCAGCGATGGAGGGCACAATGCTGACGATGACACCCTCTGTAATCGGAGTGTTTTCTTGTTGGAGATGCCGGATGTCTTCATCATTGACATAGACATTGACGAAGTTTCTCAGCTTACCTTCTTCGGTGTAAAGATGCTTTTTCAAGTCGCCATAGGTGCCAATAAGATTGGCAAGGATTTCTTGGACCGTTTGCCCTTCTAGGTCAAGGGATTCTTGTTCTTGAGCATAACGCCGCAAAGGGGCGGGGATGATAACCTTAACCATGAACGGGGTACCCTCAATCACTCTAATTCCGACGGGTTTTCCGGTGATTACCCGTTTCACCATCGTACTCTGGATTCTTTTCATTTTCTCATAGCTTATGCCCCATCCCTTCAGAACCGAATTAACCCTAGAAAATCGGCTGTATTTTAACCACGGTGGACAGGGATTACTCCCTGAATCGACGATTGAGGCGATCACCACCGCCTATCGCGAAATCCAGCATCGGGGGCCTTTTTCCATGGAGGCTGAACAGTGGATCGCCGGGCACATGACCCACACACGCAAGCAGTTAGCCGATGCTTTGGGGTGTAGTCCTAACACGATCACTTTTACAGAAAGTACGAGCCACAGTATGAATATCCCGCTGTGGGGCCTAGATTGGCAGGCTGGCGATGGGCTGATGGTTTCAGACTGTGAGCATCCAGGGGCCTTTTTGCCTGCCCATGCGGTGGCTCAACGATACGACCTAGAAATTCAAAAGTTCGATCTGCTGGGGGGGCAACATCCCGTATTAGCCGTTCAACAAGCCTTGAAGTCAAACACCAAACTAATACTGCTCTCCCATGTCCTCTGGAATACGGGCCAAGTACTCCCCATCAAAGAAATTACAGAGGTCTGTAGGAAGCGGGGGGTACTCGTGCTTTGGGATGGCGCGCAAAGCTCCGGCGTGATTCCCGCTCAGTTCGAGGAATGGGGCGTCGATTTCTATGGGTCCACCTGTCACAAATGGTGGATGGGGCCTGCGGGGATCGGCTATCTCTACATTCGGCCAGAGACCTTAGAACAAATCCGACCCACCTATGTGGGATGGCGCAGTGCCTCTGCCTATGTAGAACCTATTCCCTGGTACCAAAATGGACAGCGCTTCGAAGTGGCGACCTTACCCAGTGAGTTATTTTTTGGACTAGCACAATCTCTCAAGCTGCATCAGTCTTTCGGGTCTGGGGAGGAACGCTACGCAAGGATTCTGGAATTAGCCCAGCAACTCTGGGTAGGCTTGCGCGACATTCCCGGACTAGAAACGATAAACGCGGAGGCTCCAACATCTGGATTGGTCTGTTGGCGGGCCCATGCCTTAACGTCCCCGCAAGATCTAACCCATGTGGTTCAGGTCCTAGAAGCTCAAAAAGTATATGTGCGCACAATACCGAAACCGCTCTGTTTTAGAGCTTCCATACATTATTTTAATGAGCCTTGGGAAATAGAAAAACTGTTAGAAATTCTGAAAGCTATAGGTTCGGATTATTCAACGACTATGACCCATTCATGCAATTGATATTCTACACAACCACTCTCTACAAGAGGGTCTTGGGCAATGATGGCTAAGGCTTCGTCCATAGAGGCTGCTTCGAATAACAACATGCCACCGCCGCGTTCTTTCCAATATCCTGTACGGGCGTGATGGCCTTTTGCATTCAATTGTTTTACGTACTCTTTGTGAGCAGCCACATGCTGGTCAAAGATAGGTTTGTCTACAATTCCTCGTTCAATTTTGGCAAACCACGGCATTTGCGTGTTCCTCATGGGCCCAGGCTACTTAGAAATTTTCTCAGGAGTTGTGGTAGATTCATCTTCTTTTTCCGCTTCTTTAATTTCTCGCTCTAACTTTCGTTCTTCAATAAATGTGCGCGTCATAGAAAAACCAATGACCAACACAATCGTAATCACTAGAGCCCAAATACCAAGGTCCTTGAAGAAGGTTTCTACTTGCTGCCCAAAGATATAACTGGCGGTTCCAATAGCAGTGGCCCAGGTTATCGCACCCATCGCATTGAATAGGAAAAATTTGGGCCAGGGCATCTGGGTGATCCCCGCAAGAGGCCCCGCTAAAACACGCAAAAGAATGATAAAACGACCAAAAAATACAGCCCAAGCGCTATTTTTCAGGAATCCTTCCTCTGCTTTGGCAAATTTGGCTGGAGAAAGACCGAAATTCCCACCGAATTTCAGGACGAGGTCCCGCCCATAGCGTCGACCAATGAAGTAGCCACAGTTGTCGCCAACGATGGCTCCACTAATAGCCGCTAAGAGGACTAAGGGAAAACTAAGCGTTCCTTGGTGGGCCAAAACACCGGCAAGAATCAGCGTTGTTTCACCCGGCAGTGGCAACCCAGCATTTTCTAAAAGAATAATAAGAGCAACTATCCAGTAGCCATAGGTTTCTAGATAAGGCTGAATCGCTTCGAGCATAAGACCTCGTAACTACGCTTTTCCTAATTTAACTGTTTCTTTCGACGACAAACGTTCATTCTGCCTGAGCAGTCTATTTTAGTTTTCCCTGCGCAGGATGCGATCCCACTAGCTCTAGTTAAAGAGCGCCCGCTGCGGTGCAATCGAAGATACCTTCCCCTAGATGGGTGGTCAAGTTTATTGCAGCCAGAACTGGCTTGCCCTGGGGACCATCGGGATAATCAAAAACGGTCACGGCCCCATTGCCCTGTTTAAAAGCCCAAAAAGAATCAGGTGGCAAACCTAAAACTCCAGCCACAATAGCCTTATTGATGGCGTCATGGGCTGCCACCAGGGCCGTACGGTCTCCTGTTTTTTCTACGAGATCCTGCCAGGCCCGCAAAGAACGTTCCCATACTTGTTGCAGATTCTCCCCCTCTGGCATCTGGACTACTTCCGGTGTTTGAGTCCACTGCTGCAAAGCCCCAGGGAATTGAGCTTCAATTTCTGCCTTGAGTTTGCCTTCCCAGAGGCCATGAGAAATTTCTTGGAGGTCATCCACCAGGGTTAACGGAATTGCCCCATGATGGGCAAGCACTGCCTTGCAGGTCTCCAGCGGACGGGATAAAGGGCTGGAGAAAGCTAAATCAAACTTTGTATTCTTTAAAAATTCCCCGGCTTTTTCCGCTTGCGCCAGCCCCTGAGCGTTTAAAGGAATGTCGATCTGTCCCTGGAAGCGTTCTGCTCGATTCCAATCGGTCTCTCCATGACGGATCAGGAGAATTCTGCCTCCCTTCTCTTTACGGCGAGGGAAAGGTTGACCGTTATGCGCGGTCTGGTTCATCGATTCCAGCACCACCGGGCCGTGTTCAGGGAAAGATAGAACGCTAATCCCCGCATTATCTTGCTGGAAACGCCGAAACGCATGGGGAGGTAATCCCAAAGCTGTACAAAGCAAGGCTTGGTTGATGGCGTTATGCGCCACAATCAGGAG
>CASBPW010000079.1 GCA_949127685.1 Candidatus Sivonenia alaskensis PMM_0068
CT
The DNA here is from genome assembly GCA_949127685.1 of Candidatus Sivonenia alaskensis PMM_0068. Classification (GTDB taxonomy): domain Bacteria; phylum Cyanobacteriota; class Cyanobacteriia; order Gloeobacterales; family PMM-0068; genus Sivonenia; species Sivonenia alaskensis. Next base: position 3 of record CASBPW010000079.1, read on the forward strand.
AGAACAAGGCCAAGTAGTCGTAGTCGCTGGATTTCAAGGAGTAACCCAAGCACCTGGAACTACGGGGAGTGCGTTTGGGCTAGAAGTTACTACCTTGGGTCGGGGTGGATCCGATACTTCAGCTGTGGCTTTAGCCGCAGCCCTAAAAGCTCAATGTTGTGAAATCTATACCGATGTCCCCGGCATTCTGACGACAGACCCTCGGCTAGTCCCGTGCGCCAGCCTTCTATCAGAAGTGACGAGCGATGAAATGCTTGAGCTAGCAAGCCTTGGCGCGAATGTCCTTCATCCCAGAGCCGTGGAAATTGCCCGGAACTATGGGGTACCTCTCGTCGTGCGTTCAAGCTGGAGTGATAAACCAGGCACCCAGGTCGTTTCTCCTGTTCTTCAGGTGCCCCGTTCTCTTGAGAATATGGAAATCGCCCGTCCTGTGGATAGTGTTCTGGTAGATAGAGACCAGGGGAAAATTACCCTTCTAAAAGTTCCTGACCGACCAGGAGTAGCGGCTAGCCTATTTTCAGGAATGGCTAAAGCAGGGGTGACGGTAGACCTGATTATCCAATCCGTGCACCATGACCAAAGTAATGACTTAGCCTTTACGGTCAGTCGTAGCGTCCTTCCAGATGCCGTGGAAGCAGCCCGTCGTCTGGCCGCAGAATTGGGCTGCAATGAAGTGGCCTTTGACTCGAATATCAGTAAGGTCAGTATTACGGGAGCAGGAATGGTTGGCCGTGCCGGGGTTGCGGCTAAAATGTTCACCGCCTTGGCCGAAGCCGATATCAACATTCAAATGATTTCCACCTCAGAAATCAAAGTGAGTTGTGTCGTAGCAGCGGAAGACACGGACCGGGCTATCCAAGCCCTCATCGAAGTATTTGGGGTAGAATTGTCAGCCCCTGTAGCGATTCTGCCCCGAGAAGGCTTGCTAACAGTACGGGGAGTCGCCTTAGATACTCAACAAGCACGGCTAGCTGTGTTATCGGTGCCGGACCGCCCAGGCATGGCCTCTCGGATTTTTCAACGGTTAGCCCAGGCAGGGGTGACGGTGGATATGATTATCCAGTCACAACGAGGAACGACAACGAATGACATTGCCTTCACGGTCCCCAAATCCTCTCTAAAGACTGCCCAACTCATTCTGCGTCAGGCCGCCACAGACTTAAATTGTGGCGCCATCAAAGTAGCGCCCCAGATTGCCAAAGTCAGTATTGTGGGGGCGGGTATGGAATATAGCCCTGGGGTTGCCGCTAGAATGTTTTCTGCCCTAGCGGAAGCAGAAATCAATATCGAGATGATTTCAACATCAGAGATTAAAGTTTCTTGTGTAGTCTCAGAAGCTCAAGGGCTACTGGCACTAAAGTCGGTGCATGATGCTTTTGGCTTAACAGGAAAAATTCCAGTACCTATAGAGCAACCCTAGCCAAATCGCACGGATGGTCTAGATGCGTTTGGGCCCGTTTTAGGGAAATCTGAAAGAGGGAATATATTTGATTGAGTCTGTGGTGCATACCCCGATGCTTAAGTCAGCTCAGAGCCTTCTCCGTTTACCTATGCGACACAGAGATGAAACATCTATGATGAGCTGTAACCGTGATCTTCTCAACTATCTTTTTATTATCTTTTGATAGACCCAGGCTACCTAGCCCGCAATAATGCCATGTCACCCTTTCAAAAAAGAAGTTATCTTATCGGCGGAACTTTCGGAGTCTTACTCTTCCTAAGCCCGCCCACTTGGGCAGAGGGAGTAGGAGACCTCAATGGGGATGGACAGGTTAATCCACAAGATGTAACGCTCCTCGAGAGCTATCTGGGAGGTTCTGAGCTCTTAAATGATGAGCAAATTCCCAGAGCGGATATCAATGCAGACGGGGTGATCAATGCAAAAGACCTACAATCTCTGAAGCGCCGAGTAGAAGGGCTCAAGCAAGGCCCCAAAACTGAACAGAATGCCGGTCGAATAGACTTGGACTCTTCGTCGAGTGGACGGGTTCTGGATCGGAAAACAGGAGAGCCAATTCCCAATGCAGAGGTGCAAATCCCAGAAGAAGGAATCACGGTGCGCACCGATAATTATGGGAGGTTTACGTTACCTCGAGAACTTCCTTCAGACCGAATTTTAACTACACGTGCCTCTGAGTACGCTCCTTTTTCATTAACTACCCGCAAAGACCAAAAAGGCTCCTATGACCTTAGATTGGAGAAACTCGGTCCCCAACTCGTGGTCGTAGACGACCAACTGCATCATTTGGGCGACAATAATTTTTCTCCACAATCAGCGAATGCAGGGAGTTTTCGGTTACGTGCGGAAGGGGTAGAACTGACGCGCAGCTTCAACTTGTCTAAGCTTCCTCGTTCAGGCGTGACGTTGCGTATCGGCTCTCTCATAGGCCTCGACACGCCAGCGTCCATTCAAGCTGGTCAATCAGGGCTCAGAAACGCGGCACAGGAACCACTTCAAGTTTTGCTGAATGGTCAACGGGTGAAAGAACTCACCCTTAATGGGGACCGCATCCAAATTCTCTTACCGCGTGCAGGGCTCAGAGTCGGCAACAACACACTCACCCTCCGCACAGGGCAAGCGACCAACGACCAAATGGTTGAAAACCGCGACGGCGACTTGTTCCCTCTGCTAGGTTCTCTTTTGGGCCTTAGAGTCGGGGATAACAATGTCCAAAAGATAACGGACTATGATGATATTGAGCTTGCCCATATCACGATAGAAATTCCTGAAGACTAAGGGAGCTTTAGCGGTACTTTTAACTTAGGGAGTCTGCCCATAACTAAGCAAGGAGGGCCATCTCGTGGCTTCGACCTACTCTTTTGATGTAGTGAGTGAATATGACCGTCAAGAACTGGTCAATGCGCTAGACCAAGCCAATCGCGAAATCGGCAGCCGTTACGACCTCAAGGACACTAAAACCGAAGTCGAGCTCGCCGAGGAAGAGATTACTATCAATACCTCTAGTGAATTTGTCCTCGATTCTGTCGTAGATATCCTCCAACAGAAGGCTCTGAAGCGAGGACTTTCGATCAAGATCTTTGATGCTCAAAAGGTGGAATCTGCCAGTGGAGGAAGAGTCCGGCAGGTAATCAAACTACGGAAAGGACTTACGCAAGAACTGGCGAAACAAGTCAGCAAGATGGTTCGCGATACATCCAAGGCCACGGCCCAGATTCAGGGGGATGCAGTCCGGGTCGTTAGCAAAAATCGAGACGAGCTCCAGGCAGTAATCCAAACCCTAAAAGCTGAAGATTTTCCAGTGGCCCTGCAATTTACCAATTATCGGTAATCTCCTTGGCCAGGCTGGCTGGTTAAGAGTTCAAGCAATATATAGGGCGCGCCTGAAATAAGCTTCGTGCCCTGAGTACTCATTAGGCTCTTCCTAGGACGACCGTCCCAGGGCATTTACCCTAGGATATCCGGTCAAACTATCCATTTTTTCTTGGCTATTGCGGGCTAATAACTATCGTTATCGACAACGGTTACTTTCCCAAGGAGGTAGTTAGCTTGGTTGAGACGATCAGCAATCGCTCGTCTCCAAGCAAGACTAACTTCCGGATCCCCCAATACATCTTGAGCCAGTTGGCGGTAGAGTGCACTCGTAGCAATGTCAACACGCTCAAGCATTTTGAGATTGTCGTAGACGGTTTGCGGAGAAAATTGCATCATATTCCTTTCCTTGTCTCTTTATGTATAAGATTCAGAAGCAAAACGCGGGACTGGACTGTAGCTAGTTATCCTCCTAAGGTAAATCAGTACTACCCATAAGGTAAAGGTCACAGGCGCGGGCTGCACCGCGACCTTCATTAAAAGCCCAGACGACAAGGCTCTGACCACGGCGGCAGTCACCCGCGGCAAAGACACCAGGAATGCTGGTAGTATAGGTACCGTAATCAGCTTTCACGTTGCTGCGGGGGTCACGCTCCACCCCAAGTGCATCCAGCAACAGTTGCTCAGGACCGAGGAATCCCATGGCGAGCAGAACAAGCTGCGCGGGCAAGATTTTCTCCGTGCCGGGAATTGGTACTGGCATGAACTGTCCTTTTTCATTTCTCTCCCACTGCACCTGGACGGTATGAACGGCTTTGACCTGTCCGTTCTCATCGCCTTCAAACTTCGTGGTGGTGGTCAGATAGCCGCGTGGGTCTTCTCCGAACCGGGCAGCCGCTTCCTCTTGACCGTAGTCCATCTTGTAGACCTTGGGCCATTCGGGCCAAGGATTGTCGGAAGCGCGGTCTGATGGAGGCTTGGGCATGATTTCAAGCTGTACCAGGCTCTTGCAACCGTGGCGAATCGAGGTGCCCACGCAGTCCGTACCTGTGTCCCCACCGCCAATGATAACGACATCCTTTCCTTCAGCCGAGAGTGGAGTTTCGTTCTTGTCCAGAACTGCCTTCGTATTCGCCGTCAGGAAATCCATCGCAAAATGGATACCCTTCAGCGGTCGACCTTCGACGGGCAGGTCACGGGGCTTGGTAGCTCCAGTACAGAGCACTACGGAGTCGAATTCTTGGAGCAGTTGTTCCACGGGCAGGTCTTTACCGACCTCTGTATTGCAGACAAACTTCACCCCCTCCGCCTCCAGAACATTCAGGCGACGAAGAACCACGGCTTCCTTATCCAGCTTCATATTAGGGATGCCGTACATCAACAGGCCACCCGGACGGTCCGCCCGTTCAAATAGCGTCACCCAATGTCCTGCTTTGTTGAGTTGGGCCGCAGCGCATAGACCTGCAGGACCGGAGCCGATGATGGCAACGTTCTTTCCGGTGCGTTTAAGGGGTGGTTCAGGGGTGATCCAGCCTTCTTCCCAACCTTTGTCAATGATTGAGTACTCGATGTTCTTGATCGTGACGGGCGGATTATTGATACCAAGGACACAGGCTCCTTCGCAGGGAGCAGGGCAAATGCGGCCAGTGAATTCGGGGAAGTTGTTGGTCTTGTGCAGGCGATCAAGCGCTTCGCGCCAGAGTCCGCGATAGATGAGGTCGTTCCACTCAGGGATTAGGTTATTGACCGGACAACCGCTCGCCATCCCACTGATGACCGAACCCGTATGACAAAATGGAATACCGCAGTCCATACAGCGAGCGCCTTGGGTGCGGAGTTTGTCCTCCTCCATAGGCAGGTGGAATTCATCCCAGTTGCGGATGCGTTCGAGGGGCGCTATTTCAGACGGTGCCTCGCGGAGATATTCAATAAAGCCGGTTGGTTTTCCCATGGTCGTGTCTCAAGAATGGCCATTTAGTAAGGTGTTGCAGGTCGGAATGGCCGTTCCTCCCCACAAAAGTCATAAATCCTAGCTACCACTGATGCGGGCGACGTCGCGGGCGTTTGCTTCAAAAGCGGCAGAGAGAGCATCGTCGCCACTTAAGCCATCTTTCAGAGCTTCTTGCAGCGCTTGCAGTACGCGCTTGTAATCCCTCGGCATCACTTTGACGAATTTAGGCACCATTGCTTCCCAGTGCGCGAGAACCTTAAGGGCCTTCTGGCTCTGGGTATAATCGACGTGGCGCTGAATCAACTGATGAAGGTCATTGATTTCCTCTGGGTCTTCCAGTTTTTCGAGCCCGACCATCTGCGTGTTGCAGCGTGTCGCAAAATCATCATCCTCATCGAGGATATAGGCCACCCCACCGCTCATACCCGCCGCAAAGTTACGCCCCGTGCGCCCAAGCACGACGACTTTGCCTCCGGTCATATATTCGCAGCCGTGATCACCGACCGCTTCAACGACCGTGTTCACGCCAGAGTTGCGGACGCAGAAACGTTCACCGGCAATCCCACGAATATAGACCTCACCGGAGGTTGCCCCATAGAGCGCTACGTTGCCGATGATGATGTTGTCCTCTGCGACAAAGGTGGAAGCGGCTGGTGGATAGAGAATAATCTTGCCGCCGCTGAGTCCCTTACCGAGATAGTCATTCGCATCCCCTTCGAGTTCGAGGGTGACACCCTTCGGAACAAAGGCACCAAAGCTTTGACCTGCACTGCCTTGGAAATGCAGATGAATGGTATCTTCTGGCAGTCCTTCCCAGTGGCGCTTGGTGATTTCATTACCGAGAATCGTACCAACTGCACGGTTTACGTTCTTGATCGGGAGGGGTGCCGCCAATCTTATTGACTCGCCCTGCTCGATAGCTGCCTTACAGAGGTCGAGGAGCACCGTCATGTCGAGAGATTTCTCAAGGCCATGGTCCTGTGGAATCTGGCAATAGCGACCCACTTCTGGTCCCATCTGCGGTTGGTAGAGAATCTTCGAGAAATCAAGACCCTTCGCCTTCCAATGGGCGACCGCTTTCTTCGGATCGAGCGCATCGGTACGGCCAACCATTTCATTGAGGGTGCGGAAACCGAGTTGGGCCATCAGTTCGCGGACTTCCTGGGCAATGAAGGTCATGAAGTTCACGGCATGATCAGCGTCACCCGTGAAGTTCTGGCGCAGATAAGGATCTTGGGTGGCAATACCGGCTGGGCAGGTGTTGAGATGGCAAACCCGCATCATGATGCAACCAAGGGTGACCAAAGGGGCAGTGGCAAAACCGAACTCCTCTGCTCCCAACAAGGCTGCAATCACCACATCCCGTCCCGTCTTCATCTGGCCATCGGTTTCGACCACAATCCGCGAACGGAGGTTGTTCAGGACCAAGGTCTGGTGGGTTTCCGCGAGGCCCAGTTCCCAAGGCAGTCCCGCATGCTTGATGGACGTCTGGGGGGAAGCACCGGTACCCCCGTCGTAGCCTGAGATGAGGACGACATCCGCGTGCGCTTTGGCGACTCCCGCCGCAATCGTACCGACCCCGACTTCAGAGACGAGCTTGACGCTAATCCGTGCCGCCCGATTTGCATTCTTCAAGTCATGAATCAATTCAGCGAGGTCTTCGATCGAATAGATATCGTGGTGGGGTGGTGGCGAGATCAGGCCAACCCCTGGTGTCGAGTGCCGCACCTTGGCAATCCAGGGATAGACCTTCTTTCCGGGAAGCTGTCCGCCCTCACCGGGTTTGGCGCCCTGCGCCATCTTGATCTGAATTTCCCTAGCTTGGGACAGATAGAGGCTAGTAACCCCAAAGCGACCAGACGCGACCTGTTTAATCGCACTATTTTTCGAGTCGCCCCGCTCGTTCGTCCACGTGTAGCGGTCCGGGTCTTCGCCCCCTTCTCCCGTGTTCGACTTGCCGCCGATGCGGTTCATGGCAATTGCCAGGGTTTCGTGGGCTTCCTTGGAGATC
>CASBPW010000080.1 GCA_949127685.1 Candidatus Sivonenia alaskensis PMM_0068
ATCTACAGCATCGCAAACGCTCGCTAGACAGCGAGGGAGGTTGGCCTCTTCATTTTTAACAATCATGCACAGGCTGAGCTTCATGGCGGTAGATTACTTAGGTCTGAACTTAATTGAACCTTACTTACTCCCCCAGCACATGGATGTAACCGGAAAAGTCCCCACGCCTTATTCATCCCATTTTCGCCAGCCTGCCGAATGGGAAACACACTATGCCTGCTGGTTGGCATGGCCTAGCCATGAGGATCTTTGGCTAGAGGGTCTGGAGGAAGCCCGCTCAGAATTTGTTGCCCTCTGTCGGGCAATTGCAGGCCCTGATGCGCCCCAAGCAACCATCCCCGAAAAATTGGAGATTTTGGTGCCGGATGAAGCGCAACAAACGCTAGCCAGCCAGGCATTAGCAGGTCTTCCCGTCCATTTTCACTTGATTCGCTTTGGGGATATTTGGCTGAGGGATACGGCCCCTATCTTTCTCACGAATCCGAGGGGGGGCCTAGCCACGGTCCGTTTTCGCTTTAACGGCTGGGGCGAAAAGTATGTCCTTCCCGATGATGCGCAGGTGTCCGTCCAGATTGCTGAAAAGGTCGGGGGCATTTCCTTTAGCTTCCCTTGGGTGTTAGAGGGAGGCTCCATCGAAGTGGATGGAGAAGGGACCGGTTTGACAACGCACCAGTGCTTGCTGAATCCCAATCGCAATCCATCGATGACCCAAGAGTCAGTGGAAAAAGGATTGCGGGATGCCTTAGGCATTGAAAAGGTCCTCTGGTTAGACAAAGGACTCCTCAATGACCATACGGACGGTCATATTGATACTCTGGCCCGCTTTGTGGCCCCTGGAGTAGTACTTTGTATGGAGGCCCAAGCGGCAGAAGATCCCAATCATGCCGTTTTAGAAAAAATTGCTCAGGATTTAGCCTCCTTCACCGATGCTCAGGGGCGTTCCCTAACCGTAGTGCGTATTCCTTCTCCGGGGAAAATTCTCAATGAAGAGCAGGAGGTGCTGCCTGCCAGTTATGTAAATTTCTACATTGGAAACCGCACCGTCGTCGTTCCAACTTATGGCACTCCCCAGGATGCCGAAGCCGTCGCCCTGATTGGCCAGTGTTTCCCTGACCGTCAGACTGTGGGCCTATCGGCTAGAGCTATCCTTAGAGGAGGGGGTGCTTTTCACTGCATTACCCAGCAACAACCCATCCCTATGCGTGTGGAGTAAGTCCTTGGCATGAATGCTCGTGCTCCCAAATTGATTACTGTGGCAGCGCTCCAAACTTCTTTTACAGAGGATCTAGCCACCAATGTGGCGAAGGTAACGGACTTGGTGCGCAAAGCAGCGTTCCAAGGAGCGCAGGTGATTTTACCTTCTGAGCTTTTTGAGGGGCCATACTTTTGCCGTGAAGAACGGGACGAATTTTTTGATTGGGCCAAGCCCCTCACAGAACATCCTACGATTAAACACTTTCAGCAATTGGCTCAGGAATTGGCTGTCGTGATTCCGGTTTCTTTCTTTGAGAAAGCAGGGCAAAACTACTACAACAGCATTGCCATGGTCGATGCAGATGGTGCGCTGTTAGGCACCTATCGCAAAAGCCATATCCCAGATGGCCCTGGCTATGAGGAGAAATTTTACTTCCGGCCCGGCAATACAGGTTTTAAAGTATGGCCCACCCGTTTTGGCACACTGGGTGTTGGGATCTGCTGGGACCAATGGTTCCCAGAGTGTGCACGGGTGATGGTTTTGATGGGAGCTGATATTCTGTTTTATCCCACCGCCATCGGCTCTGAACCACAAACGCCCGACTTGGATACGAAAGATCCCTGGCAACGAGCGATGATTGGCCATGCTGTCTCGAATGTGATTCCGGTCGTTGCGGCGAATCGAGTCGGGACCGAAGGGGACCAGACCTTCTATGGACATTCCTTTATTGCTAATCAGCGTGGTGACAAAGTCGCTGAATTAGACCGGACGGAAGAAGGAGTGATCTGTGCCACGTTTGACTTGCCGGAAATCCACCGCAATCGGGCTTCTTTTGGCTTTTTCCGGGACCGCCGGCCCGAGCTTTATAGCGCCTTAACTAGGTCATAATCCCCAGAAAAAGCCCTATTCTCTAAAATTTTCCGGGTCCGGCTCCTTAGCCCAGGGAACATTTCGTTGTGTAAAGAGTCATAAACATTTACTACGCGTTCTGTGCGTGTAGGAATTGGACTATGAAACAAACCTTTGGGGTAGCCCTGGCATTGTTTAGGGCGAAAAAAGCCCTAGTCCAGAATTAGTGAGGAGAGTCTATGCCTTTGGCCTATATGCAGATCAGTGAGTGGGGAGAATTCCAATGATGCTTGACTTCGGTACTTTGATTACCGCATGTCTATTATTCGCAACTTTTGCGTTTGGTGCTTCTGTCCTCCTTATTTTCCTGCAGCGGAATTTTGGGGATTCCTCCTTGGGAAGGACCGATGCCTCTGTACTTTCTACGTTGACTTTTATCGCAGTGCATATGGGCGCAGCGTTAGCGACTTGGGCTTTAACCGAGCAATCTGGAGCCGTGTTCGTACCACTGGTGATCAGCTTAGTGGCTGGAAGCTTCGGCAGGCGTTGGCTGAAGAACTACACCTTGGGCGGACAGTTGTTGCTGGTTACCAATGTCCAAGTGATGGTTTTTGGTGCTATCTGGGGGGGATGGTTTGTCTCGACCGTGCCCGTGAGTGATACGACCCGCACCTTGATGTTGATTGGTTATCCCTTACTGGTCCCTGCTTTCTTCCAAGGTTTGTTTCAAACCGTGAAGCAGTGGGAAGTACTTTGCCGCAAAATTTGGCTCCGTCCCCGCACACCGCTTCCGATTGATCCTCGTTCCTATTACCCAAAAGTTTCTCTACAGGTACCGACCTGTTCCGAGCCTCCTGAGCTGGTGATGGCAACTCTGGATAGCCTTGCGAACTTGAACTATCCAAACTTTGAAGTCATGGTCATTGATAACAATACGAAAGATCCTGATTTGTGGCGTCCACTTGAAGCGCATTGTCGAAGACTCGGGAAGCGTTTCCGCTTCTTCCATTTGCAAGAATGGCCTGGGGCCAAGGCTGGTGCGCTCAACTTTGCGATGACTAAAGTGGCTCCGGATGCGGAGCTGATTGCCGTCATTGATAGTGACTATCAAGCCGACCCGGATTTTCTGGCGTCTCTGGTGGGCTACTTTGATAACCCAAAGATGGGCTTTGTGCAAACTCCTCACGACTATCGAGAATGGGAAGATAGCCCTTATTTGCGGATGTGCTACTGGGAATATAAAGGTTTCTATGCGACTGAAATGGTCAGCTTGAATGAGCGGGATGCCGCCATTACTGTTGGAACCATGTGCGTACTGCGGCGCCAAGCCCTGGAAGAAGCGGGTGGATGGGCTGAGTGGTGCGCAACGGAAGATTCAGAGTTATCTATTCGCATTCATGCTCTGGGCTATTCTTCAGTCTACCTGCCCTTTACTTTTGGTCGTGGGCTGATTCCTGAGACCTTCCTGGGCTACAAGAAACAACGCTTCCGCTGGACGGTTGGTCCAGTACAGGAACTCAAGCGCCATTTCCGTCTATTCTTGCCCAAACCTCTAGCCCAACCTTCTCAGTTCACACTGGCTCAGAAGATTTATCATTTCTGCCATGGCTTACGCAATCTGAATATCGGTCTAGGTTTTCTGCTGATCCCGTTGAGTTTTGCCATTTTAGCCTCTATGCTGATCCATCGCGAAGTGGTGAATACACCTCTGGTACTCTGGCTCTCTGCTTCTATTTCTTTACTGAGTGCAGCTGCCCACTGGTGGATGGTGTACCGAGGTGTCATGGGATGTTCTTGGAAGGATATGCTGGGAGCGTTGCTGGCCAGTAGAGCCCTCAGCCACACCATAGCTATTGCCAGTTTCTGGGGAGTCTTCACCCGCGAAATTCCCTGGATCCGGACTAATAAGTTCAAAGCGCTACCGCTGGGTTTAGAAGCCTTAAGCTCTGCCCGAATAGAACTCGCTTTGGGCATAGCAACGCTTACTTTTGCCATCGTCGCTTCCAACGTCCTCCCTGGAACAGGATTGCATTTCATGCTGATCATTGGGGCGCTATTTCAGAGTCTTGATTACTTTACGGCTCCTGCTTTAGCGTTACTGGCAGAACGGGATATCCGCCGGGTACGCCAAGCTTCTGTTGCGCTACCTGTGCGAGCGCCGTTGGCTAGTGGAATAGCGGCTGAATAGACTCCTCGTAAAAACGAATACTTGAGCTGTAAGTTGCCATGCCCCCTCACAGGCGAAGCCTTCTCGTTGGCGGAGCCTGCCGAAGGCATAGAGTGGGGGACACAGGGGGGTCTGGCTTGAGAGGGTTCTCATCACTTTCTAAATTTTGTAGATTTTTCTAATCAGATAGAAATACAAGCGATCGGGGAATAACTTGCGCAGCATGAGGAGCAAGGGTGCAGGTTGACCGATTGGGTAACGCATTTTGTGACTCCCGTCTGTGGCTGCTTTGAATATTTCTTGCGCCACTAGCTCAGGTGGTTCCCCCTTCTTACCTGTATCTTGGGAGAGCTTCTCAGCCTTTTCAACAAAATCCTTATACATCGTCAGGTCATCTCGCATGATGAATTGGCGACTGCTCCCGTAAAACTCGGTTTTGATACTACCTGGTTCAATAATTTTGATCTTGATATTGAAAGATGCCAGCTCATAGTGCAGAGCCTCGCTGAAGCCCTCTACCGCCCATTTGGTACCGTGATAGATACTGTACAGAGGAAAGGTGACGCGGCCACCCACACTGGCAATTTGAATGATAGTACCTCCCTTGTTTTCACGCATATGGGGAATCAGTGCCCGCGTTACTCTCATCAGCCCGAATACGTTGGTATCGAACTGTTTTTCGATGACCTGATCGGACATCGCTTCAAAAACCCCATCGGCCCCGTAGCCTGCATTGTTGACCAACACATCGATGCGATCGAAATCTTTGATTGCTGCCTCCAAGGCATTCTGAATACTGTTGGTATCGGTAACATCTAGGCTATAGCGCTTAATATTTGAAAAATTGTTCAGTTCATTATCTTTGTCCGGATTGCGCATGGTTGCAGCAACATTCCATCCTTGTTTGGCAAAGTACAGAGCCGTTAGTTTGCCAATACCGCTTGACGTTCCCGTAATAAAAACAGTTTTATTCATTGTTTTACGCACAGTTTTATTGGCCGTACCGATTCATACCGTTCATCAGACTCATTCCTTCAGTGCAGCGACCTGTAAACAGAAGGCTGCACGTATATTCCCTAGTGCGCCTTAGTCTGAATACCTCAAAGTTAAATTGTGCTCGTTGGCCTCTCTCTTTTTTCTCTGTCCAAGGTATTTGTGAAACAATAACTAGCAACTTGAGTTAATACTATGACGTCCCTAAGTAATTGTAGAAACTTTTGTTGTGGAAGGAAAGTCCCTAACCCTATCTCAAGACTCCAGGCCCCAATTGATGCGTCTAACAGCTATTATCCTATTAATACTGGCGATTTCTTTTCGCTTTGTCTACCTTGATCGCAAAGTTTACTGGCACGACGAAGTTTACACCTCGACGGTAATCACAGCTCGTCCTGGAAAATACTTCAGTGAAGACCTGTTTCAGAATAAGGTGCTGAAACCCGCCGACCTGCTGGTATATCAGCATTTTGTGCCAAATTTGACTTTAAAGGATATGGTTGTGCGACAGGGCATAGAGGATGTCCAGCACCCCCCTCTCTATTACGTCTTACTGCGTTTCTGGGCACAGGTATGGGGTACGACTCCGGCGGTGATTCGCAGCTTTTCGTCCCTGCTCAGTTTATTGATCTTTCCAGCGCTGTTCTGGTTGTGTCTGGAGCTATTTGAATCACGGCTGAGTGGATGGGTCGCGATCGCTCTTTTTGCCGCGTCCCCGATTCACCTCGTTTACGGACAGGAAGCGCGGGAATATGGTTTTTGGATAGCCCTAGTCCTTATCAGTAGTGCATTACTAATAAGGGCGATCCGTTCTCCTTCCTGGCGCAACTGGGCATTGTATGGTGTGTCGATGGTGGTTGCGCTTTACACAGCCCTGTTCACCTTGTGGATTGCTGTCGGGCACTTTGCCTATATCCTATTAGTGGATGTGGACAACCGATTATTCAGGCTGCCCTTGCGAATTGGAAAGCGAACAGTTTTCTGTTTCGTCACGCTAGTGTTTGTGGCTTTGCTGTTTATGCCCTGGATGTACTTCATGGTTGCCTCTAGAGATGGGCTAGGTGCGACAACCTCCTGGACTGCTATTCCATTACCATTTTTGCTCAGTGTACAATCCACAATTTTTAACTTCAGTCGTAGTTTTGTCGATTTCAACTTTAACTTCAATAATTCCTTTGCCTATGTCCTGGCAATTCCTGTTCTAATTTTGCAAGGTTATGCAGTGTATGTACTTTGTCGAACTGCGCCTAGGAGAGTCTGGTGGTTTGTCCTCACCTTTGTGGGCAGTACCGCCCTCGCTCTAGGGCTTCCAGATCTCCTGTTCGGGGGACAATTGTTCACGGTAACCCGGTATCTGCTCCCCTGTTTTGTTGGCTTGCAACTGGCGGTGGTCTATCTCCTGACAACCTATTTCACTGATACTGGAAGTTGGAAGTTCCGATTGGCTGCTCTAGTATTTCCCCTGCTGATTGTGTTGGGGGGACTTTCCTGTGGGGTCTATTCCCAGTCAAATACCTGGTGGAATAAGGTGTTGAATTCCAATTACCATCAGGTTGCCGATTTGATTAATGCGAGCGAGCGCCCTCTAATCGTTGTTGATTCCCATGGCTATAACCCGGCAAGTATGGTTTCCCTTAGCTATTTGCTTAAACCGGACATCCAATTTTTACTGTTGCCATCGGCCGGAAAATCTTTCCCCGTTAAAAAACTGCCTGCGGGAGTGCAAACTACATTTTTATTTAATTTACCAGCAGTTTCTCGCCAGCAGTTTGAGTCGGGTTATCAGAAGAACTTTACCCCAGCCTTTCAGGACCCCTGGAATGAGGTCTGGAAAAATAATTCACCACCAAATCCTCGTCCAAGATAAAAGATAACGCTGGCGCTCAGCCGCGAGCCGTGAATACCTTAACGTTAGTCTGCGCTCGCTGACCTCTCTCTTTTCTCTGTCCAAGGTCTTTGTGAAACAATAGGGTTCTAGTTTTGACAGGCAGCGCAATGAAGGTCTTAGTAGTTGGCAGTGGCGGTAGAGAGCATACCTTAGTTTGGAAGTTAGCTCAATCTGAAGGAGTAGACCAGGTATTCTGTGCGCCGGGGAATGCAGGCACGGCCCGAGAACCTAAAAGTCAGAATGTTGCTCTAGAGGCACTTGATTTTGCAGGACTGGCTGAATTTGCCCAAAAAGAAGCGATTGACTTGACGGTAATTGGTCCGGAGGTCCCGCTGTGCAAGGGCGTTGTGGACTATTTTCAAGAGCGGGGACTCCTGGTGTTTGGTCCTAATCACGTTGGGGCCCAGATCGAAGGCTCTAAATCTTGGGCTAAGGAATTCATGGTCCAAGCAAAGATCCCTACGGCTTTATCGCATACATTCACGGACTTTGAGTCAGCGAAAAACTATGTCCAAGACCGTTTAGCGCACGTGGGTAAACTCGTGATCAAAGCGGACGGGCTGGCGGCGGGTAAGGGGGTTGTGATCGCTCAGGACCTCGCTCAAGCATTAGCGGCTTTAGACTCCATGTTCAAAGGTCTATTTGGCAGTGCTGGCTCTGTCGTTGTCATTGAAGAATTTCTGGAAGGCCAAGAAGCTTCTGTCTTGGCCCTTTGTGATGGGAAAACCATAGTTCCGCTTTGGGCTGCTCAAGATCATAAAACGATTGGGGAAGGAGACCAGGGACCGAATACGGGGGGTATGGGCGCTTACTGTCCCGCGCCTGTAGTGACTGCCAAGACCCTTGCTTTTACCCAAAAAGAAATATTAGACCGGGCTTTGGCAGAATTCCAACGTCGAGGAATCGACTATCGGGGTATTCTTTACGCGGGTCTGATGGTACACCCAGATGAAACGGTCTCTGTTGTCGAGTTTAACTGCCGTTTTGGAGACCCCGAAACGCAAGTAGTCCTGCCTCTATTGGCGAATTCTTTAGAACAAGTACTCATGGCTACGGCAAAGGGTGAACTGCAATCGGTTCCCCTACAATGGCATCCAGGAGCTGCGGTCTGCGTAGTTATGGCCGCAGGAGGTTATCCAGGCCCCTATTGCCAGGGTAAAGTAATTACAGGTTTAGATAATCAGGTTCCAGAAACCTTAGTCTTCCATGCAGGAACAGAAGAACAGGATGGGCGCATTCTTACGAAAGGAGGACGGGTGCTAGGGGTAACCGCGATAGCCCCAACCCTTCAAGAAGCGGTAGACCGTGCATACCAGCGTTGTAGTTTCATCCAGTTTGAAGATGCTTACTATCGAATGGATATTGCTCATCGAGTGCTGAAGAGCTGAGGGAGAATAACATATTTACAGCCTAGTAGTGAGTTAAGCTACGATTCCTGTGGAGGGAGTGTCAAGAATTTTGTGTAAGCCCAATAATCTAGCTGCGGAATTTGTAGTTCGAAGGCTCCCTGGTCTGTGTGCACTGTTTTAGCAGAAAGCCGATTGCGACTATTATGCGCGGACTGGGACAGAGCATTGTCTGAGTCAGTTGGGGTTTGGAGCGCGCGCTCAATCAGTCGTTTGGATAGCTGCTTTATCAGTCCCTGCTCTCCCAAAATTTGCTCAGGACTGCTGTAATCCTGCATTAATTCGTCCAGGAGTTGGTCTACCTTCGGTTTTAGCTGGGTCTGTTTTCTCATGGCGGTCTCCTTTAATTTGGTTGTACTTTAGACCGCTTACACAAAATAATTTACAGTCTCCATGACCTTGTAGTTTTCGTTCGCAAAGATTTGATCGGCTTTCGTCTTGCGGTTCTGTTCATCTGGCTCCCATTTCGGAAGGGTACTACCAAACTGACCGTTGTA
>CASBPW010000081.1 GCA_949127685.1 Candidatus Sivonenia alaskensis PMM_0068
AGGCTTTTGAAATTCACTGCAATAGACGGTAAAGGCGCTGAGAACATCATTACGAAGTAAGTATCGCTTAGAGAGTGTCCGCAATGAACTCAAAAACTGGCGCAAATCTGTTCGGTCATCCCCAGATAAAACGGTCTGAATTAGTTCATACATCTTCACTCCTTAGCCATCATGACAACAGTACATAGATAATATTCAAGACCCTTTCTTCTAGCATTTAATTCCTAATTCAGGTAATTTGGTAAAATCACTGCAAAAAAGCAATATTTGACCATGAAAAATAAGGGGGTGATTAATTCAGTCTGTCACTATATAGAGCATACGCTAAAACAAATTACTTAACAGGTGCGTTTTTTGTTAACGGTCATGAAATTGTTAACACGATTGTAAACTGCTCGCAAGCTAGGGAATTCATATTCTAGTAAAAATTCTAACTATTTAACTCTGCCTAGAGACTGATTGATCTCTGCAGTATTGTTTGCGATCAACCAAGAATAGTCTAACTGAGTCTATTCCCCTGTATATCTTCTGACTTTTCCTACTAGGCCTAGAACCCTTACTATACATTGATTTCAGATCCAAGGCTTATTGTCATTAGCTTAGGCTTATTGACAAGCTATGACTAGACAATAAGGCTTTCAGGCTGCGATATCAACTCCAGATTTATCCCTCAAAAAGATAGTGGGAAAAGTCAGGTATATCTTGGGTTATCCAATCTAGCCTAGATAGTAGACAGTCTCTCTCTAAGAAACTTAAAAACTTCTTCAGGAGCTATTTTATGAAGTTCTCCTGACTTGCGGTTTTTAATTTCCACCAAGCCATCCTTCAAGTCTCGACCAATCGTGACCCGATAGGGAATACCAATCAAGTCTGCATCCTTAAATTTGATACCGGCTCGCTCATCTCGATCATCCAGCAGGGTCTCAATACCTTGGCTGGTGAGCTCTAGATAGAGTTTTTCTGCACAGGTGCGCTGTGCCTCTTCTGTTACGTTGGCAGGAACCAAAATGACGGTATAGGGCGCAATCGCTATCGGCCAAATTAAACCTGCTTCATCATGCCATGCATTCTGTTCAATCACAGCGGCGGGAACACGAGAAATTCCAAGACCATAGCATCCCATGATCACGGGTTGAAGCTTCCCTTTTTCGTCAGAAAACTCTACTTTCATAGACTTGCTGTACTTGGTGCCTAGTTTAAAAATATGTCCAAGTTCAATGCCCCGTGCACTCATCAGTGGAGCATCGGTTGCCAGATGGCAAAAATCTCCTTCTTGCGCCGTATCGAGGTCTACTACCTGTGGCAGGGGATAATGAACATCCCATTGAGCATTGATAACTTGGTAGCCATTTTCATTAGCTCCGGTTGAAAAATGCGCCAGAGATTCTATGGTTTTATCGGCCCTACGGATACATTTCTCTATAGCTATATCGGGAGCTAAATAGCCAGGCTTGAGATTGGTTATTTCTAATACTTCTTCCTCTGTGGCCATCCGTAAATCCAGGGCATCTAAATGATTTTTTAGCTTAGTTTCATTGACCTGACGGTCCCCCCGAATAGAAACGAGACAAGGCTTAGTTCCCCCTTTGCTAAAGGTGATCATGTAGAGAACGTTTTTAACAATCTGAGTCAGGTCAATCTTTAAGAGCTTGGCTTGTTCTTCAACGGTTTTAATGCCTGGGGTAGCAACTTTTTGAAAATCTCCAGGGTTTTCGTTAACGATGGCGTCGGGAGGAAAGGATAAAGCTTTTTCTACGTTGGCAGCATAGTCTGCCTGGTCGCAGTAGAGAATCGTATCCTCGCCAATATCCGCTAAAGCCATAAATTCATGGCTACCTGACCCCCCAATCGCTCCAGAGTCTGCTTCTACGGGCCGAAAATTTAACCCAATGCGCTTAAATATCTGGGTATAGGCTTGATGCATCTGCCAGTAGGTTTTATCTAAACTCGCCTCAGAATCATGGAAAGAATAGCCATCTTTCATAATGAATTCCCGTGCCCGGATTAAACCAAAACGAGGCCTTTTTTCATTGCGGAATTTCGTCTGGATTTGATAGAGCTGAAAAGGCAACTGCCGATAGGAACTGAGCGTACCCCGCACGAAATCACAGACGGCCTCTTCATGGGTGGGACCAAGGCCATATTCCCGAGTCCCGTCGCTCACCGTAAACATCGTGCCATCGCTGGTATAGACGGCCCACCGTCCAGATTCCTGCCACATTTCAGCCGGGTGCAACTGAGGCAACAGACACTCCTGAGCACCGGTGGCATCCATCTCTTCGCGGACAATCCCTTGAATTTTTTCTAGGACCCTCAAGCACAAAGGCCCATAGGTATACAACCCAGCCGTCCCAAAGACAGGGCGGATGTATCCGGCCCTGAGCAAAAGTCGATGGCTAATTGCTACGGCTTCGGCGGGTTCTTCGCGGAGCGTGAAGAAAAAACTTCCAGATAAACGGGTCATAGGCTGTTGATTCAAGGGCAAGGTTGATTCGACTATCTTCACATAGACCTGTGAGCTGGATACAGTAGCGTCCTTTTTTGGATTAGGATAGTGGACCCTAGAAAATTGCACGATGGACGTTTTGGTTTTGGGCGGAGGGGTGATTGGTTGCGCCGTTGCCTATTATCTGGCTCAGGCAGGAGCAACGGTTACCCTTTTGGAGCGGGACACCTGTGCTCGCCATGCATCGGGAGCCGCCGCAGGAATCCTGGACCCGTTCCATATCGAACGTCCAGTAAGAAACTGGGCCGAAGCTAGCCTCAACTTATTTGGCCCAGTTTGCGCACAAATTAAAGAAGTAACCGGTATAGACCCCCTCTACGACCCCAATATTCGAAAAATCTCGGTTTCCTACGAATCTTCCCCGAAACTTTCCCATGAACTTTTAGAGGAAGGCCTTGAAAAGCTCTCTTTGCAAGAAGCATTAGCCCTTGTCCCCCAACTCAACCCCGATATAGACCACGCAGTGTTGTATCCTCCGGTTCCTTGTTTGGATGCCAAACGATATACCCAGGGCCTTGCCAAGCTGATTACCAGCCTGGGCGTCCAGGTTCTAGAAAACACGCAGGTAGACCAGTTATTGATCCAGCAGGAAAGAGTGGTCGGAGTTCAGGCAGGAGATCAGACGTTCTATGCAGACCAAGTGGTGGACTGTACGGGAAGCTGGGCCGGGACCCTCACGCCGCTGGCAACTTCAATTCGTCCGGCGCGGGGGCAAATCATCGTCATTCAGACACCTCCAAGTTGGCTCTCCCAGGTAGTTTATGCGCCAGGAGATACCTATTTAGGGCCCAAGCTTGATGGCCGTATTTTGCTGGGTAGTACGGTTGAAGATGCAGGCTATGACGAATCCGTAACCGTAGAAGGGGCCTTAGGGATACTGGCTCGTGCGACTAAAGCGGTTCCGGCCATCTCCCAATTTCCTTTGCTGGCCTATTGGGGAGGACTACGCCCTAGATCCAGGGATGATTTCCCCGTCATCGGTCCCCATCCAACCCTTAAAAATCTTTGGATAGCTACAGGACATTTCCGCAATGGGGTGATTCTGTCGCTGATTACGGGTCAGGAATTAGCTCCTTGGATTCTTCAAAATATACCTTCATCATTACTGCTGAAAGACACAGTGCGCTCCGTTCCCTAGCAGTTCTTAGCGGTGTTTAATCTATCGCTATTGCCCACGATTTAAGCGCTCAAAAATCTATAAACAAGTTAAAGATAAAGCCTATCTAAAGGGGATCAGCCTAGCATCAGAATGAAGGGCAGAATTTATCAAAAACCTATTACATGAATAGTTTTGTATTAATCAAGCAAGTGCCAGACCAAAGCGCTAAGGCTGGGGTGAATGCTGACGGTACCATCGACCGGGCCAAAGCAAAAAGAATGCTCAATCCGTTTGATTGTTTTGCTTTAGAAGCAGCACTCCAGACAAAACGACTCTATGGAGCAACCGTTACGGCTATCACCATGGGGCCACCTCCTGCCATTGAAATTCTCTATGAGGCCATTGCCCACGGAGTAGACCAGGCCGTACATTTATGTGACCGACGCTTAGCGGCTTCTGATACCTTGGCTACAGCCTATGCCCTCTACAATACGGTGCGTTACGCGGGTGATTTTGATCTCGTCTTCTGTGGTTTGCAGACCACCGATGGGGATACCGCCCAGGTGGGGCCTCAGTTAGCAGAACGACTCCAGGTTCCCCAGGTTACCTATTGCGAATCTTTTGAAATCCAGGGGGAGAAGCTGATCGCGCGTCGGGTTACCGAATCCGGGACCCAAGTGGTCCAATGTCCGCTTCCTGCCGTAGTCACCGTTGCCAACTCTGCGCATCGCCTTGCCTATAGAACCTTGCGGGGTGTGCAAAGAGTCCACCAACTCCAGCGGGATGAAGTCGAACGCAATCAGGTCATCCAAACTGTTTCTCTGGATGATATCCAGGCAGACCCTGCCCGCTGTGGATTGAAAGGTTCACCCACCATTGTTGCCGCCACCGAAAAGGTAGGAGAAATCGGCGGTAAATGTGTGCTTTTCCAAGGAAAGCCGATAGAAGCTATGGTTTCTGACTTGTTAGCAGATATTTCTCTTGTAGAGCTCGTCCAACGTTAATAAAGGTGCCCCTTGTTATGAAGCAGGTCCTAATCTTTGCGGAACAAACCGCTGGCGAACTCCGACCGGTTGCCCTAGAGCTCCTTGGCGCCGGACGCCAATTGGCTGATAAATTAGGGGCTTCCCTGAGCTGCGTGGTCATGGGTACCGCCATCGCCCACCTCCCCGCCGCCTTGATTGCAGCAGGGGCCGATTTAGTTTACCTAGCGGACAACCCAGCCTTAGAGACCTATCGAACCTTGCCTTACCGCAGGGTATTCATAGACCTGATTGCTTCTATGGAAGAGCCTCCCCACATTATTCTGTTGGGCTCAACGACAACGGGTAGAGATTTAGCTCCCCGCATTGCCGCTTATCTTGAGACTGGATTGACGGCCGATTGCACAGAGCTAGATATTGGTCCCTACGAGCATACGAGTGCGCAAGACCCCAGCAAAGTAGGTCTATACAAAAACTGCCTCTATGCTATCCGTCCAAGCTTTGGTGAATCTCTAAAAGCCCGGATTCTGGGTCCCTGGAAAAATCCACAAATGGCAACGGTTCGTCCAGGCGTGATGGTCGCACTGCCGAGGGATGCAACGCGCCAAGGCACTGTTCAAGAGATCCCGGTGAATTTAAGCACGGAAGACCTAGGGCTTGTCGTGTTAGAGACCCTGAGAGCGGTTTCAGAAAGTGTAGAACTTGCCAAAGCCGATGTGATTGTGTCTGGTGGCTATGGGCTAGGTTCTACCGAAGGGTTTGTCCTGATGCATGAATTGGCCAGCTGCTTTGAAAATAGCGCCGTCGGCTCCTCGCGCAAAGCCGTAGATTCTGGTTGGATTGCCCATGCCCACCAAGTAGGTCAGACAGGGAAAACG
This sequence comes from Candidatus Sivonenia alaskensis PMM_0068, assembly GCA_949127685.1. GTDB lineage: Bacteria > Cyanobacteriota > Cyanobacteriia > Gloeobacterales > PMM-0068 > Sivonenia > Sivonenia alaskensis. Next base: position 5,467 of record CASBPW010000081.1, read on the forward strand.
GTCCGTCCCAAGCTCTACATTGCCTGTGGTATTTCTGGAGCGATTCAGCATCGGGTTGGCATGGATAAATCAGCCACGATTATTGCCATTAACCGCGATGCTTATGCTCCGATATTTAAGTTTGCGCACTTTGGCATTGTCGGTGATTTGTACCAGATCATTCCTGAGATGATTCAGCAATTAAAGCAAGGTTCTGTGCCCTCCAACTTTAGTAAGACAGGCGAAACCAATGTCCTCACCCATACGTTATGATTTGCTTCTCGTTGGGGGGAGTTCCTCCAATCTGATTTTGGCGCATCGCTTACTAGACTTAGCCAAACTCAGTGGCTTAAAGCTATCGATCGCTATCTTGGAGAAAGGCCAACAGTTTGGTGCTCATATAGTGAGTGGGGCCATTTCCAATCCCCATGTGATTGCTAGATTATTTCCTGATTACAAAGAAAATGGCTTTCCTCTGGAAGGTTTTGTTACTGATAGCCATTTAAGTGTTTTAGGAGCTGATAAAAAATGGGATTTGCCTGAAAAGATAGTCCCCAAAGGTTTTAAAAAAGACGGTTACGCCATCCTCAGTCTGAGCCATGTGATTCGTTGGTTAGCAGATGCTTTACAGACCAAAGCCAAAGAAATTCCCAATGTCCAATTGGATCTGTTCCCTGGTTTTGCAGCCCATGAAATTTTGTATGATCATCAGGACCGTGTGATAGGAGTCCGCGCCAGTGAATCGGGTGCCCTCAACGATGATGCGGTTTATGCCGATTACACCTGCTTTGGCGATAAAGGATTTATCTCTAAAGACCTGGTCGCAAAGTTTGATCTGCGTCCTAACCCGCAGCTCTGGTCTGTTGGGGTAAAAGAAGTTTGGGAGGTGCAAGAAGATTATCAAGGCCAAGTGTGGCATACGCTCGGCTACCCGATTTTAGATGGGACGTTTAGTGGCGGTTTTGTGTATGGCATGGCCCACAAGCGGTTGGCGCTTGGCTTAATTGTCAGTTTGGACAGTCAAAATCCGAATATCAATCCTCAACAACGCCTCCAAGACTATAAGAGCCATCCTTGGATTCAGAAACTTTTGACAGGAGGCAAACTCCGCAAATATGGAGCCGCCGTTATTCCTGAAGGAGGGTTCTATAGCCTGCCTACCCGTTTTGCTGTGGAGGGAGCCCTCCTTTTGGGAGATGCGCTTGGCGTTCTCGATGTGGCCAGTCTCTCTGGGGTAGACCGGGCGATGGAAACAGGCTATATCGCAGCAAACCTACTCCATGACACCTTCTTGACCCAAAACTTTGCCCTCATGGAGCACTACCAAAAACAGGTCCTAGAAAGCTTTGTTGGGCAAGACCTTCATACCAGCCGCTACTTTCGGGAAGCTTTTTTAGAAAATCGGCGATTGTTGGAGCAGTATCTCCCGGCCGTCACGAACAAAGTGGATCAGGGCCATCCCTGGCTAGGCAGCCTCCAGTACGGCATGGGTAAACCGATTCAGCGGACCACCGATACGATTCGGGCGCTCAATCTGATTTTGGGTAAAACCAAAAGTGAAGAGCCCGTCACCTATACTTCTTGCCACGAGAGCATCAAGCCAGAATTCAATCCCGCAGCCGTTGCAGTCAATACCAAGATTGCCCCTGAAATTCTTTATACCCGCCCTGATGCAGTCTTCTTTGCCGCCCCTAAATATCATGAAGGCAACCGCCATATTCAAGAATTCAGTGCCAGTACCTGTCAGGAATGTATTGCCACCTACGACAAACTAGGACGGACTACCCCCTGCGTTTCTGACTGCACTGCAGAAGTTCATCGGATTGATAGCTTCGAGAACGGAAGAGTGCATGGTATGTCCTTAGAAAATTGTATTCAGTGCAGGACTTGTGAAATTGTCTGCCCCCGTGTGAACCTCCGGGTCAATCCTACCTATGAAGGTTCTGGCCCGGATTTCTATGGTTTGTAGCGAGCACCTGCTGAATCATATACTGTCCCCCTACCGTTGCTTAATCCAGGGCTGAACTAGGGATGAACTTAAGATATACAGACACAAAGCCCTGTGTTTTGGGTGGCGATTCCAGGCTGGCAGGTAGTCCGTCTATCGGAAGCTCCCGTTGCAATCACGGCCAAATTTGTCGCGCCAGTGTTCTCTAAAAACGGCCACTTTTGAACAATGTCTTTTTTTTACCAGATTAACGCAACAGTGCTAGGGTGTTGTCGGCTTGAATTCAACATCGATCCAGTAGTTGCTGGAATGCCAGCTTTCGGTGGGAAAACCACCCCCTAAAGCGTACGTATATATACCATTGCTGCCATCCTCCCCATCACGGATTGCGTGGAGTGGGCCGTTATCGAGGCTAGCTTTAGGATCGTTGAAGAAGTTTTCGATTATTGTATACAGACCCTTACTTGTATAGTAAGAAGCTATGTAAGTTTGCCCTGCTTTGATGGAAACAGGCGGATACAGTGAGATTTTCTGCCAGCCTGGAGTTGGCCCCTGACCTTCAATTGCCACTCCTGAACCTAGCAACTCACCGGTTACACTCCATAAATGAACCGTATAACCACTGTCAATGGGCACGGCCCGGTAGAATCGAATGACGCTGATCTGGCCGTCTACATCGGTGCGGAACTTAAACCCTAGTTCTATGGGATTGGTATCGGCTGAAATGGGGCTCAAATTCGACCAAAGCGAGTAAGTCGGCGTCTGCGTTTCTGCTGAGGCTGGCTGTATCTGCAGCCCTATAGGTAACAATCCAGCCAGCAAAACAATACCAGCAATACGCATGATAGTGCGATTATTCTGCCCCTTGAAATATTGCATCTTACTCTCCAATACCTATGGCAAACAAAGATACATCTGCCCGCTTCACTTTGCAATTTATTTGTAACAGAACCGTCATTAGGACTGATGGTACCGATTGGGTCGATGAAGTCGATGAAATAGTACTGCTTAGCGCCCCCCCACGACCACATTGGCAATACGAATATGAGGACCACCGACAGCTACGGGTAAAGGCGACTGCCCTCCCTTCCCACAGCCTCCGTTGAGCCATAGCTGATCAGAACCAATCGCTTCGATGTCTTTGAGACTTTGGAATACATTTCCGGTCAGATTTACATCGCTCACAGGTTCAGCGATTTTGCCCTTGCGGATCATGTAGCCTTCAGCGGCTGCAAAGGTGAACATTTCGCCATTCGTCTGACCCCCTAGCATCCGCACCGCGTAAATTCCTTCTTCAATGTCCCGGATCATGTCTTCAAAAGATTGATCTCCAGCGAGGATGCCTGTATTCGTCATCCGAACGATCGGAGGATGGGTGGCTCCCATAGCGCGGGCATTACCCGTGGGCTTTTCGTCCAACTTGCCTGCGGTTTCTCGATTGTGGAGGCGTTGGGTGAGAATACCGTCCTTAATTAAGTACTTGCGTTGAGCCGGAACGCCTTCATCGTCATAGGCCAAGCTGCCCGGCAGGTCAGGAATCGTGGCATCATCGACCACAGTCAAGCCAGAATAGGCAATTGGTTCGCCTAGAACGAGCAGTTCTTGCATTCGGGGATTTTCATAGACGAAATCGGCTTCGGAAAGATGGCCAAAGGCTTCGTGCATGAATACTCCAGCCAAATAAGGGTCCAACACTACCGTGTACTGTCCACCCTTGACGGGTTTAGCTTCTAGCTGCCCTAAAGCCCGTTTTGCCGCTGCCTGCACTTGGTCTTCCAATCCTTCCAATACGTTGAAATCGGTGCGGGAATGAACCGATTCAAACCCTTGGCGGACCGTGGCTCCGTCTCGGGCGACCACCCCGAAACGTCCAGATACATCTAGCCGCTCTTGCTCCAGAGCCGTCCCCACAGAATTGACGAAATAGGTTGTGCGGAAGCGGTCAGAAATTCCCACCATCGTCGTTTGGATACGGGAGTCTAGCTGGAGCAGCAAATCATTGTATTTTTGGGCTAAGGCTCTTTTTTCCACCAGGGAAACTCCTCTAGGATCCCGTCCTAAAGCTACCCGCACCGTATCTTCCACCGAATCTACAGCAGCCAAATGAGTTTGTTCATGGCCCACCAGCTTTGCTTGCGTAATCGCTTCCAGCACTCGGTTTTCTAAGCCTTCTAGATTATTGAAGGTGACAAAACTCCAGCCGCCTTTATGACAGGCCCGAACGCCTCCAGCTAAGGAGAAATTTCTATCCACAGCATCCAACAGCGAACCCCGAAATCCGAGGCTTGTAGACTCGCTTTTCTCAAGCCGAATTTCTAGATAATCCACTTGGTTACGGTAGGGTTTGAGTGCATCGAGGAGCCGCTGTTTCATGACTGTTGCCTAGTTATTAGCGAGTCTTTTCATCATACTCGGGGGTTTAGGGGGGTTCTTGAGATTTCTTTCTTCCATAAATTGCTAATAAATTGCAACAATTCCAAATTCAAAATTCAGGAAGAGTCAAGGGCCGGAGAGGGCGCAGAGTCAGCAGCAGGGTAGGGGTAAAAATGGCCTAGAGACAATAGACGAGATCGCCCCGCTACAATAAAACTAAGATTTGTGGTCGCCCTCATCACCATGAACGCTACCCTCAGCCCCATCCTCACCCGCCTCAAACAGGAACTCACCGACCTCTACGGCGATCGTCTTCTTCACCTTACCCTCTTCGGTTCTCAAGCACGCGGTGACGCTGAATCTGGGTCGGACATTGATGTTCTTGTGGTTCTGAAGCCTCCAGTCAACCCTGGCTCAGAAATCAAACGCACCGGCAAGGCGATCGCGGATCTCTCTCTGCGCTATGACGTAGTCATTAGCTGTCTCTTCATGGATGAAACGAACTACCAAACTCGTAATGGCTCCCTGCTTCGCAACATCCGCAAAGAAGGCATCCTGTTGTGACTGACGAACAACGGGAACTTCTTCTTAAAGCCCAGTAAAGCTTGGAAGCAGCAAAACTTCTGCTCAATAACAATTACTCAGATTACGCTACTTCCCGCGCCTACTATACGATGTTCTATATTGCAGAGGCATTTCTAGAAGGCGATGGACTATCATTTTCTAAGCATTCCGCCGTCATTTCCACATTCGGACGAGAATTTGCCAAACCTCAGCGAGTCTCGACCGACTTTCACCGATTTCTCATTGAGGCACAAGAACTTCGGGCCACTAGCGACTACGGACAACTAAACGCTGTCACAAGCGACCAAGCCTCAGAACAGATCGACCGTGCCGAGCAATTTCTGGCATTCGCAATTCAGGCGATCGGCGCAATATAAAAAATGCCATATCGTGACGTCCAGCTCTTTGAGGGTAGCAATCAGGATGCAGCTCGTCCAGAATGTTGCGAATTTGAGGCGTGGTCGGAATTCGCGTTAAACCAAATAAGCTTTGGGCATTATCTTGCCAGCAACGGCTGCACCTCTGACGCTGCTGCCCCAAAAACAACTCGCACTGCATGAAAGTTGTAAAAA
>CASBPW010000082.1 GCA_949127685.1 Candidatus Sivonenia alaskensis PMM_0068
ACTCGGACGTGTATTCTTGATTTCGTTTCATTCATGCCTCCTCATTAGGTCAATTTAACCAATCAGGAGTGTCCGTTTTAGTCAGAGTACCTCACTCACGCCCTGGCGAACGATCTCGTACATCTTTAAAAACCTCATCAGGATTAATCTCTAGCCCCTCTTCTGTCAGTTCCTGACGGAACCTTTGCAAAGCAGCCCCAAACCCTGACTGTTTTTCGCCGACTAAGCGGTTATATTCTTCCACGGACAACAATACGGCAACCTGTTTACCCTGTCGTGTAATCTCAACAGCCTTTTCTCTCTCAGCAGCCTTAATAACACTCTCAGGGTTCTCTTGAACTTGATCAATTGAATATTGAGTCATGGCACAACTCCTCCAAAATCCACAATTAGGAGCTTAGAGGACTCCCGCTCACAATCGTACCCTCGTTCTATATCGGTCCCCCTAGAACTCTCCAGAAGTTCTCTCCAGAGAATTAGTTTTACTGAATCGGATGCCCACAATCGAGCCGCAATTCAGACCACAACGCGCAAGTCCCCTTACCAAGGGCGACAGGGCCATTACATGTTTAAATCAATCTTGTGCGGTGGGGCTAATCCGCCAATACTGGAGCGCCAAAGCGGTCATAGAGGAAGGTCATGATTTGGTTGCGGATGTTGTAGTAGGCAGGGTCTTCTAGGATTTCGGCGCGCGAGCGGGGCCGAGGGAAATGAACATCCAGGATTTCGCCAATCGTAGCTTCCGGGCCATTGGTCATCATCACAATCCGGTCAGCCAGAATAATCGCTTCGTCAATATCGTGAGTAATCATTATCACCGTAGTGCGGTGGGCTTCCCAAATACTCAGCAGTTCATCCTGCATTTCCTCACGGGTCAGGGCATCCAAAGCGCCGAACGGTTCATCCAAGAGTAGGACCTTAGGCCGAATTGCCAAAGCCCGTGCAATCGAAACCCGCTGCTTCATCCCCCCAGAGAGTTCCTTGGGCCGCTTATTTGCACTCGCTCCCAAGCCGACCATTTCAATATGCTCTTGCGTGATTTTTTTCCGTTCCGCATCGGACAACTCGGGCATCGTAGATTTAACGGCTAGATGAACGTTTTCATAGGCCGTTAACCAAGGCAACAGGGAATAGTTTTGGAAGACTACCATCCGGTCGGGGCCGGGTTCATTGACTTCTTTGCCCTCTAGAATCACGCCCCCTTCCGTCGCTTGACTGAGTCCAGCCACCATATTGAGCAGGGTCGTTTTTCCACAACCAGAGTGGCCCAAGAGTGTGATGAATTCTCCTTCGTTGATTGTCATTGAAACATCTTTGATGGCAACAAAAGGGCCTTTCGGCGTCGGGAAGGTCTTGGTGATTCCGCTCAGTTCAAGATAGGGCTGGGGCTGGGTCATGGCGTCCTCTTTTAGGCAACGGTCAATAGACGGGGCTTGAGTTTCATGTCGCTGATGGTGACCTTATGCTTGATGGCAAAGCTATTGATGTAGCCAATCGGGTCGTTGGGGTCTAATACCGAACCATCGGGCAAGGTGAAGGGTTGATAGTTCGCTTCTGGGACCGCAAAGCTTAGGTCATGGGAGGCCTGACGGTAGACATCCAAGCGATACACCCGCTCAATCACTTCCTCCCAATTGCGAGGGAACATCACCAAACCCCAACGCGCCATTTGGGTGAGGACCCAGAGTTTCTCGCTGCGGGTGCTGAAGTTGGCATGGTTTTTGAAGAAGACATTGAAGTCAGGCACCTGAGCAGCGCGGCCAAATCCATAATTGTAGGAACCGGAAAGACCCATGGAACTATAGATCGGGTCGGCATTGGTATAGGCTTTTCGGGCAACGATCTGGATCACTTCATCCCGATTTTCGGGTTGGTCACAGAACTGACAGGCTTCTAAGAGTGCTTTCACCAAGGCCACATGGGTCTTGGGATGTGCTTCTGCCCAGGTTTCCTTCATGCCCAAGACTTTTTCGGCATGACCGGGTAAGATATCCAGACTGGTGGCAGGCACGAACCCTAACCCTTCATGGATGGCACGGGAATTCCAGGGCTCACCTACACAGTAGCCGCCAATGTTGCCCGCTTGCAGGTTGGCGACCATTTGGGCGGGAGGAATGACTACCAAATTGACATCTTTGTCCGGGTCAATCCCGGCGGACGCCAGCCAATAGCGCAACAAAATATTGTGCATAGAGCTGGGGTAGACCATGCCAAAGGTCAGTTCTTTAGCCCCTGGGTTGCTATCCAGATAGTTTTTCAGGCCCGTAGCAGAACGGACTCCCAGATCATGGAACTTACGGCTGAGGGTAATCGCGTTACCATTCCGGCTCAGGGTCATCGCCGTGACTATGGTGGTCGGCGTCTTGTTAAAGATACCGAGGGTCTGGCCCAAGGGCATACCTGCAACCATTTGAGCAGCATCTAAGCGGTCTTCCAGAATGCCCTGGAGCAAGGTCTTCCAACTGGTTTCTCTAGAGAGATTTACGGTTAAGCCATGTTTGGCAAACAAGCCTTTTTCCTGAGCAATGGCTAGAGGTGCACAGTCAGAGAGTGAGACAAATCCAAGCTCTAGGGTCTGTTTCTCTAGGCCATTGCTAGTACCTACTCTTACCTTAGAGACTGGGACTTTAGTTCCCGTAGCTTTTTCTTTCTTCGCCTTGTTCAAGAAATAGAGCAGTTCATTACGCTGACGGTAATAGTTTGGATTGTTGATTACTTCCATGCGGGTGCGGGGGCGGGGTAGTTCCACCGTCATGATTTCGCCTACCCGCGCACTCGGACCATTGCACATCATCACGATCCGGTCGGAGAGGAGCAGAGCCTCTTCCACATCGTGGGTAATCATCATCACCGTGATGCGATGGGCTTCCCAGATCTTGAGCAGTTGTTCCTGCAAACGTCCACGGGTGAGGGCATCCAAGGCTCCAAAAGGTTCATCCAAAAGTAAGACTTTCGGCTGGGTGACCAGAGCACGGGCAATCCCCACCCGCTGCTTCATCCCTCCGGAAATTTGGCCTGGCTTTTTATCGGCGGCGGCATTCAGATTGACCATGGCGAGGTGCTCATCCACCAAAGCCTTGCGTTCCTTTTCAGACAGATTCTTATGAACCGCTTTTACGGCCAGTTCGATATTCTGACGGACCGTTAACCAGGGCAGCAAAGAATGATTCTGAAAAGCCACCATCCGGTCGGGTCCGGCTTCTGTAACCAGCGAACCGTCGACCATAATGCGACCCGAACTCATAGGGTAGAGGCCGGCCACCAAATTGAGCAGCGTAGACTTGCCGCAACCGGAGTGACCAATCACCGAGATGAATTCCCCTTCTTCAATCTGGAGATTCACACCCTTAAGTGCTTCGAAGGTCCTGCCCCCAGCGGTATTGAATACTTTGCCAACATTCTGGATTTCTAAGTACGCCATGTATTTGCCTGTACGTAAAGGTTTGGTGGTTACTCAGAAGCAACCAGTAGCTTGCCTGCGTAGTACACTGCCCGGTCTAGGATAAAACCGACCAATCCGACGTAGATAACGGCGACTACGATATCCCCAATCCGGGAGCTGTTGTAGGAATCCCAGATAAAGAAACCAATACCGGTTCCTCCCGTCAACATTTCCGCAGCCACAATCGCCAGCCAAGCTAAGCCCACCGCAATTCGCAAGCCAGTGAAGATGTAGGAAGCAGCAGAAGGCAGCAGTATCTGAAAAAAGTAGGTGGTATTGGAAAGCTTGAGGACACTGGCTACGTTTCTGTAGTCTTGGGGAGTCTCTTTAACGCCCACAGCGGTATTGATAATGATTGGCCAGACGGCGGTGATGAAGATAACGAAGATCCCGCCAGAGGGCCCATCCCTGAGGATGGCGAGGGCAATCGGCAACCACGCCAAGGGAGGAATCGTCCGAAAGATCTGAAAGATAGGGTCTAAGGCTAGGCGGAAGACCCGCACTGAACCGATCAGGACGCCCAAGGATACTCCCACTACCGCCGCCAAGGAATAGCCAAGCGCTACTCGTTGCAAACTAGCCAAGAGTTGCCAGCCCAGGCCTTTGGCATTGGCATCATCTATAAAAAATGGCTCACGAATCAAACGCTGGGTGTCTGTGTCTTGCAGAATCTCCAGAGGACCGGGCAGCGTACCCGTGATTCCTGTGCCGCTGAGTAGCTGCCAGACTACTAGGAAGATACCAAGAGCCAAAGCAGGCAGCAGGACATAGCTTGCTCGATCAACAATCTCCTTGAACTGCTGACTGGATTTTTCTTCAGGGACGGCTATCGGGGTCGTTATAGTGTCATTCGTAGTAGTCATGGGAGCCTATTCCTTAGTGTGGGAGAGCATTTAGCCTATTTTTTTGATCTTCAAGCTCTTCAAGTAAGCTTCGGGTTTGGCCGGGTCAAACTTGACGCCATCAAAGAATTTCTCAACACCACGCGAAGTTCCCTTCGGCGCCGGTAGACCGCTGAGTTTGGCCGCTTCGCGCCAGATATCTTCGCGGTTTACAGCTGCTATCAGCTTCTTCGTCTCTGTTGTAGGAGGGAGTTCACCCCAGCGGATGTTCTCTGTCAAGAACCAGAGGTCGTGGCTCTTGTAGGGATAGGAAGAAAAGTCTTTTGCGAACATCATGATGTTGGGACTGTCGCGCTCGACGGGACGACCATCGCCAAAGTCGAAGATACCCTTGTAGCGAGCAATGATGTCTTTGACGGGAGCTTTCAACCACTGCGACTTGGACATGATTTTGGAAAGCTCTTCTTTGTTTTCGGCTTTGTCACACCAAATTTGGGCTTCCTGGATCGCTGCTACGAGCGCTTTCGCTGCTTTCGGATTTTTTTCTACGAAGTCGGCCCGCATGGTAAAAGCTTTCTCCGGATGACGGTTCCACATCTGACCCGTAATCAGGGCTGTGTAGCCAACGTTTTGGTTGATGAGCTGCAAGTTCCACGGCTCCCCGACACAGAAGGCGTCCATGGTCCCCGTCTTCATGTTGGCAACCATCTGAGGCGGTGGCACTACGATCACTTTTAGATCGGTATCGGGGTTGATCCCACCAGCGGCTAACCAGTAACGAATCCAGGCCCAGTGCGTTCCCCCGGTGAAGGTTTGGGCTACGGTGAGGGGCTTAGCCGCTGCTTTTGCTTTTTCTACGGCGGGTTTGAGCTTAGAAGCATCCAGCCCTACTTTCAAATCTTTATAGGCATTGGAAACTGAGATCCCCTGGCCGTTTACGTTTAAGCGGGCCAAGATATGCATCGGAACTTTTTTTCCACCCTTGGTGATTTTCCCCACGCTCATCAAGTAGGGCATGGGAGTGAGGATATGCGCTCCATCGATACCATTTCCTTCTGCACCCAATTCCAAGTTGTCCCGCAAGGCACCCCAAGATGCTTGCTTGAGGACTTCTACATCCTTCATTCCATATTTTTCGAAATAGCCTTTCTCTTTGGCAATCACTAAAGGAGCAGAATCGCTGAGGGCAATGAACCCCAGCTTGGCTTGTGTGGTTTCAGGGGTATCGGCGGCATTGACATAACCAGGAGTAATCAATAAACCTAGGGTCGCTGCTCCAGCAGCCAGAATAAATTCACGCCGTGTCGGCTTAAGGAAGCCTTCTGAAACAGGTTGGACAGATTGGACAGGTTGAGAAGAAGAATCAGCGCCTTCAATTTTTTCGTTCACCATGCTGGTCCTTTGCTTTGCGGGTTGACATATCTGTTGATCGGCACAGGAATATATCCCGTTCTAGGAACCAAGAAACACGGTCTGGTTGAAACGAAATGTGTAGTTTGCTACACAACTCTTAGCGAAGACTGTTTCTGGTTATTAGATTAATGCGCAAATAGTATCAAGAGTCTTCTAATGAACTAGTTCTGTAGCTAGGAATACGAAACTGAAGAAAACTGAAGCAATATGAATTAAAGGAATGTGGCTTTGGTAGGACTTAGAGAAGACCCCCTAAAACCTCACCCCCCGTCCCCCTCTCCGTAAACAGCTACGGCGTGAACACAAGTCCTGTGACTCTTTCCTAGTCTGCCTTTCAGAAACAGAATAAATTCTCAATAATTTTGGTCTATTGAGAATAGGAAACGAGAAATCAAGGTTTCCAGGATCAAGATTTCAACGAAAGGGGTCAGAGTTCAACTTCTGTGTACACGGTAGCCACAACTAGGAACTGTAGCTGAACAAGTGCACAGCAAATTAAAAGCGGTCATCGATAGTTTATAGGCCCCTCCTATCATTTAAATAGTGAGCATGGGCAGCGCCATAACTTCAGCCTGTAGGGTCCGTCCTTCACTTTCAACGATTACCTGCTCGCCTGGGGTTGTCCGTTGCCAACGAGCGCAGAGGAGGGCCAAGCCAGGAGCAGCAGAAGTTACCGTCCCGACAATGGTTTCCCCTTTGAGCGCTTTACTGCCAACGGCAGGCGTTCCCTGGACTTTCAATCCCAAGAGTACATGGGGAGGATGGCCGACAAAACTCATCTTGGAGACGATTTCCTGTCCGGTGTAGCAACCTTTATCGGGGTCTAAGGCTTGGTCTAGGCGAAGACCAACGGGTATCACCGTCGGGTCTAGTTCCTGGTCCCATTCGGGTAAGCCTTGTTGGATACGGAAAGCAGCATACTCCACAGGTCCCATCTCCTGAATTCCCGCCTGGTGCAAGGTGGATTCTACTGCTGTGAAATCTTCTGCTTTTACCCACACCTGGAATCGATGCTGACCAAGTGCTCCTACCCGTGCGGTACAACTGCCTAGTTCTTGCTCTTGCTGTCGTAGGGCTTCCAGGCTAAACAAAGCTTCCGGAGAACTATCTACCACCATCAAGAGGCTGGTCAGGTCATCCTTGGTAAAGGTCAGTTTCTCGGCGAAAACTAAGCGGTCTAAGGTGGCATACAGTTCACCGATGCAGGACTGGGGAGTGACTAAGGCAAAGGTTGTTTCGTCCAATCCGTAGATATGGAAGTAAGCGATTAACTTGCCACTGGCTTTTAGGAGCGCACCGGGAATGACTTGACCTACTTGAAGGGTCCGTACATTGCAGGAAATAAGCCGATGGAGAAAGTCACGGGCGTCTTTCCCACCCACCTGTAAAATTGATTTTTTTTCGTGAAGGTAACCGCGCACCATAAAACCTACCTAGCTTCTCGCCGTTATGCCCCATTGTGGCATCCGCTGTATGCACTCCATAACTTGACCGCTGATGTACACGCCTATCAACGCATTGTGGTGCGGTTTGAGTATGAGTCGCATGATGATTCTGGCTGCTGGTATCGCGCCTATGGCAATGAAAATTGGGAATTTGCTGAAACCCGTCTAATGATGCCTCGTTCTGCCTTAGAAAAGTCATATTTTGGTTTCATGATCCATCACCTTCATATTCTCCAATTTCATCCTTAAGCAACCTCAAATGGGATGTAATTCCAGCCGTAGTTGCGTCCCTGGAATGAAAGGAGAGGAATACCAATAGAAAGGTTCTCCTGCTTTGATATAGACCTGGGATGACCCTGAATGCAGGATAAATCGGCCACCGTAGCGCTTGCAAATATCCTGAAGACGCCATAAGCCCTGGCCTCGCGTGTGGTCGGTAAACACTCCAGAAACACCTTTTTGGAGGGCTAACTCCACAGCCTGGCGGTCTTCCGTTAAATGGCTGTACTTAGGGTTCTTTTTGAGGCTAGCAAGAACGCCCTGGCCTCGGTCCAAAACGCAGAGGACCAAACGCTGTTGGGATGGGTCTTGGCGCTTGAAGATTTGCATAATCACAAACGGGGAGCTTTGAGCATGTTCTAGAGAATTCTGAAAGGCTTCACTGAGGGCATTAAAAACGTTGTGCGCCAGAACCCTTGGATAACCTAAGCGGTCTTGCAAGGAGTGGAGCACATGACGGGCTACGGTGTCGCCATCTTGCTTGTTACAGATACGAAATAGTTCCAAGAGAACCGGACTTTCTTCATAGGATTCAGGCGGTAATAATTCCCGATTACCACGATAGGGAAAATTCATCCGGCGCAGGTAGCTCGCCACCGTCGGTTCGCAATCCTGAAGAATCAGCGAACGGCCCTCTTCCTCCAAAACATCTTGGAGGAGTGCCATCCCGGCAATGATGTAAGGGTCGATGAAGGTAATTCCAGCCCCTGCCAAAGCCACCTCTTGCTGGGTACTACTATAGGCCGTACCCAGTAAGTCGTTAAACTTAGGGAAACCCCATGCTTTACTGTCAGTCACGTTCTCTAGGAGCCAAAACCACGGGGTTTCACTTTAGCCTTAGAAATGCACTTGAGCAAACCAGCTTTAATCTCCTCCTTATCGAAGTCTTTCCCGATAAAGACCACTTGACTAATCGGTTTCGCGTTTCCCCACGGTTCAGGGTCTAAGCGAATACGAGCGCCTACTAAGTGGAAAATCACTTTTTCTGGGCTTTCCTTGAGCCAGAGAATGCCTTTGCCCCGAAATACTCCTTCTGGCAGGTCTTTCAGGAAATCTTCTAGCGCCGTGGCCGAAAGAGGTGCATCGGCAATGGTCATGGAGACAGAAGTAAATCCTTCGTTCTCAATGTGGTTGGGGTGGTCATGGTCATCAATACAGTTCCCGTGTTCATCATGGTCGTGGGTGCTGTGATCTACAGGAGCATGAGGTTCGTCATGGTCGTGATGGTCCTGAATACAGTTGCCCTGCTCATCGTGGTCATGGGCGCTGTGGTCTGTGTGGTCGTGATGTTCATGTTTATGTTTAGCCTCTTCTACAGCTTCGTCGTCATACTTTTCTGGTTTAAAGGCACCCACATCCAAAATCAGCCGCAGATCCACCTGAGCGTTCTTGGTATGCAAGATAGGGGCTTCGGCTTTCAGCTCTCGGATTTGACGCTCTACCTGCTGGAGTTTTTCTGGACTGACACAGTCGGTTTTATTCAGCAAAATGATGTCGGAGTAGCTGATTTGGTTGGTGGCCGTATCAGAATTAAAGAGGTCTAAAACAAAATTTTCCGCATCTACCATGCCGACAATGGCGTCTAAACGGGTTAAAGGACGTAGCTCAGGACTCATAAAGGTCATGGCTACGGGCAAGGGGTCTGCTAGCCCAGTGGTTTCAACGATTAAGTGTTCGATTTTGTCGGACCGTTCCATGATCTGGAGGGTAGCTTGAACCAAATCTTCTCGGACCGTGCAGCATAGGCAGCCATTATCCAGCTCAATCATGTTCTCTTCTGTAGAGACGATCAAAGAAGAATCGATGCCAATATCTCCGAACTCATTGACGATCACCGCCGTCTTAACCCCCTGATTGTTGGTGAGGATATGGTTAACCAGCGTAGTCTTACCACTGCCCAAAAAGCCTGTAATGATGGTGACAGGAAGGCCTCGGTCAATATTGTCTAGGGTAGTAGCCATAGAGGTTGATCTTGTTCTCGCGATGCATGTCATCCTCCACTGTACAACCCTGGACTGGGTGAATGGGAGGGATAAGGCTATTCTGAAGAAGAGTCCTTTTGCAAAATAATCCCATGCAAGAAAATATCCCTGCACCTGATGCGGTTACGGCTCCTCCTGAAGAAAAACCGAGCTACACCAAGTTGGCCATGCGAAATATGGTCAAGAAGAAAAATCTTTCCATTTTTCACTTTTTCCTGACCTTTGCCGGCTTTATGGCAATCATGGTTGGTCTTAGTTATCTCACCCGTTGATTGCTATGCCTAAAGAACGTGTGGTCTGGAGAGAATTTGGAGATTCGGCGGAACCGGAAAGGCCGACGTCTAAATCTGTAAACCTACCTCCGCAACAGCAGATAGCGAGTGTCAGTCAAGACCGTAAGGGGCGGGGTGGTAAAACAGTGACCCTGATCAGTGGTTTAGTCCTGGATGATCAGGCCCTGAAAAACTTAGCCAAAGCACTCAAAGCTCATTGCGGGGGTGGTGGAACCTATAAAGAGGGGGTCCTTGAGATTCAAGGGGAACACCGCGATAAGGTCATGGAATATTTAAAAGCTAAAGGTTATGGGGTTAAAAGGGTAGGCGGTTAATTTTTATCGCTCACCCTAGGAATGGAGTAAAATAGTCATTAATGTCCAGCTTGTAAACAGAGTAACGAGTTGTATTGAGTATTCAACAACCCAGACTCTAAAATCTGTGGATAACTCGCCAAACCTGTGTATAACTTGGATCTTATCCACAGATAAAGATAAAAAAGACGGCGTTAGGGGCTCTTTTGCGTTTTTTCGAGATTAATACTTGCCAAGATTGAAGAATTACGTCAATATACGTCTACTATGATTTGTCCTTTCTGCCAGCACAGTAATAGCCGCGTCTTAGAATCCCGCTCTGCCGAGGAATCCGCGTCTATCCGTCGTCGTCGAGAGTGCCTCAAGTGCGTTCGACGCTTTACAACCTATGAACGTATCGAGTTCGTTCCACTCACGGTGATCAAGCGTAGTGGCCGACGAGATCCCTTCGACCGCTCTAAGGTCCTGCGTGGAGTCACGATTGCTGTAGAGAAATCCACAGTTACCGCCAATCAGGTGGAGATCTTGGTGGACGATGTGGAAGCAGAACTGCAGCAGAAAGCCGGTCGTGAAGTGACCAGCACCGAAATCGGGGAAATGGTTTTGAAACGTCTGAAAGTCCTGAACGAAGTGGCTTACGTGCGTTTCGCTTCGGTCTACCGTAAGTTCACAGGGATTGCTGATTTCGTAGAAGAACTCCAGCAGTTCAACCCAACGGAATTAGACCGCCGCAAGCTAGAAGAGTTGCTCAGGTCCTAAGTATTTATAAAACCCCCTCGCCAAGGGGGTTTTATTTTGAGTCTGTCGGTTTGGGTTTTACAGACCAACCCGAACAGGAGTACGATTTTGACGCACGTCGTAGTCGGCTCCGACTAAGAGGCTTTGGCCATTCATTTCCGCAGGTTGGGGAATGCCCAAGATATGTAGGATCGTCGGGGCAATGTCTGCGAGTCGTCCGCCGTCCCGCAGTTTAGCATCAGCCCCTGAACCGGGGATTTTGCGCCCTTCGCCTTCTACCAAGATAAAAGGCACCTTGTTCGTGGTGTGTGCTGTCCAGGGACGTTTCTGTGCATCCCACATCAGTTCACTATTGCCGTGATCTGCGGTGATCAACAAGGCCCCCCCTTGCTTGACTGTGGCCTCTAGGACTTTTCCGACACAGGCGTCTACCGTTTCAATGGCTTTGATGGTTGCTTCAAAATTGCCTGTATGGCCCACCATATCTGGATTGGCATAGTTCACTACAATCAGACTGTACTCGCCTGATTGAATGGCTTGGACTATATGCTCTGTGACAACCTTGGCCGACATCTCTGGCTGCTGGTCGTAGGTCGCCACTCTTGGACTAGGTATCATGTCCCGGTCTTCGCCAGGATAGGGTTTTTCCTGCCCTCCATTAAAGAAATAGGTGACATGGGCATACTTCTCCGTTTCAGCACAACGGTACTGCTTAAGTCCATGGTCTGAAATAACCTGACCGAGAATGTTATCAAAGGAAATTGGCTCAAAGGCTACGTGCACAGGTAGCCCTACTTCGTACTGAGTGAGCGTGACAAAATATAGCGGCTCGATCAGTGTCCGCTCAAATCCTGCAAAATCAGGTTTAACAAAAGCGTGGGTAAGCTGTCGGGAACGGTCCGGCCTGAAATTGAAAAAGATTACGCCGTCTCCAGGTTTAATCACTCCCGGACCGACTCTGCTCGGAGGAATGAACTCATCGGTGAGTCCTTCAGAATAAAACCTGCCCAGAACCTCCACGGAACTACGCACTTTTCCGTCAGAGTGATCCTCTGTTAAGACGCGGTAGGTTTCTTCGGTTCGTTCCCAGCGCTTATCGCGATCCATGGCATAGTAGCGACCGCTTACGGTAGAAATAATTCCCAAGCCGATTTGGGCTATCCTTTCTTCAATCAGAGCCAAGTGCTCTATCCCGGAGTCCGGTGAGGTATCTCTCCCGTCGGTAAAGGCGTGAATATAAGCTTCCGTAATGCCATGAGATTTGGCCAGTTTGAGTAAGCCAAATAAATGATCTACACTCGCGTGGACCCCCCCATCAGAGCATAAACCCATCAGATGTAGGGCTTTACCCGTCTCTTTGAACTGGGTGAACATATCGCGGATTACCGGATTTTGAGCAATAGTTCCACTCTCAAAAGCATCAGAAATACGGACTAACTCCTGAGGAACCATTCGCCCGGCCCCAATCGTGAGGTGTCCCACTTCAGAGTTGCCCATCTGTCCCGCAGGAAGCCCAACGGCTTTGCCGGAGGTCTCAATATAGGTAAGGGGATAGGCCGCTTGCAATGCAGTCATAACAGGAGTTGTAGCATGGGCGATGGCATTTCCATCAGCCTCTGGCCTATAACCCCAGCCGTCCAGAATAATAAGCACAACGGGTGCGATGTTGCTTGAAAACCGCATCTTTGGCCTCTTTACTCCAGAATAATGGGGAGATCATAGCATTTCTAAGTTTGTAAATTGTTTATGAGCATCTTAAGGTTTTGCGGAATGTCTCAAATTCTTTCTGGAGCGGACTTTGCGTGAGGTAGGGGGAAGTCCAATGGTGGTGATTACTTGATATTGACGGGCTTCCTCTAACCTAGGAAGTGCATTCATATCTACCCAATGGATGCAGTCTACGGGGCAGGATTGAACTGCTTCTTCAAGAAGGACTTCATCATCACCCTGCTGATTGATGACCCGTGAGCGACCATGTTCTGGTTCCAAATAAAATGTGTTGCGGGCGGCCCAGGCACAAAGACCACAGCCGATGCAGCTTACTTCATCCACATAGAGGCCTTTTTGGCGAACCCCTCCTCCTAGTTCAGGCTCCAACCCAGAGCGCTGGGTTGTATTGCGGAGTAAACCGCCTAGTTCAGGCTCTAATCTAGAACGCTGCGATTGCTTTTGTAGGTCATCCAGCACAGCACTCTCCCCAGATTTGGTACTTTGGGCTTGGTCGGCTAGACCTTTAAGGGTCTCTTGCTTTCGATCGCTTAACCCTTGATTGCTTAACGATTCCAGCGCTGTACGGTTAGGCAGAGGGTGCCATCTTCTTTCTGCTCGGCCTTTGCCAAGTTGAATCCTTTTGCCGTCGCTTCAGCCAGGATGCTGTGATAGGCATAACGCTGGGAGACTTTACCCAAGAAACGTTCTACGGTGAGAGGCTGCTGCCAATACTGCAGGTCGGTGACCAATTCATAATTTTGCCCATTCCATACAAAGCCCAAATCATGGCTATTTCCCTGACGAACTACCAGCTGTGCGCTACAGGTATTGCCCTTGTACCCACGGATGAATACCTGGCCTCGTTCATAAGGCATGCCTAGGTCATCCAACGCCAGGGTCAGACAGTCGAGGTCACGAATCTTGGTCTTGATTTGGGTGAAGTGAGACATGAGGAGAGCCGCTCCAAAGATGGTTTGCAGTGTACGTTGAGAAATCTGAATAGAGCCGTAAAAGTTTAAAAAAATTTACGTCCATTGCGCATTGGGTTCTTCAGTTTGGGCCCATTCCTGAGCATTCTGTTGGTAGTATGCCGAGGTTAAGGTCTGGTCTTGCACAGTACCCAACTTCTCTTCTACAGAGCGGGTTAGTTCACTACAGGAATTTCCGACCACCCCAAGTACTCGTTCTTCCACGCGACCATCTGGATGCAAGATAAATTCAATCTGTTCCATGGTGACCTCTCACAGAAGAGTAAACATGTGACGTTTAGTTAACTATTATTGCGCTTTCCCGTATTAAAGCCAAATTTTTCTCAGAAAGAAAGGTCAACCGGGCGCTCCAATCGTTATTCTCAAAACTAGGTTCGTTATCATTAGGATAGCTCTTGTTCTTGCTGTTATCGCTATGACTCGTATCTTTAGTCCATTCCAGCAGCAGCTCCTTACGGGATTGCTAGTTTTTCTTGCAGGCTGGGCTCTTTTGCAAACCCTGGAATTCTTTAAAGAATTTGTCCTAGTCTTTTCGAGTGCAGGGATTATTGCTTTTTTGCTGAATTATCCGGTCAAACTCTTACAGCGCTATGTTCCTAGAGCGTTGGCTGCGTTGATGGTCTATTCTGTTTTTGCCATGGGCGGTACCCTGTTAACGCTGACTTTGGGGCCTAGTATCATTGAACAGGCGAGTCAGCTAGGTAGCCGGCTACCAGAATTTTTCAACTCTGCCCAGGGACAACTGTTAGGTCTACAAACTTGGCTGATTCAGCTTGGTCTGCCCGTTAAGGTCGCTGCGTTGCAAGAGGCTTTGTTTACGCAAGTAGAAGCTCAGATCCAAGGATTTGCACAGCAAGCAGTGAGCCTGACGTTGGGGACCGTTTTTGGCTTGATTGAGCTGATTTTGGTGGTGGTTATCTCGTTCTACATGTTGTTGGAAGGGGACCGTTTCTGGAATGGATTGATTGGGCTACTGCCTGCCCAGGTAGGGACTCGCCTGACGGAATCCCTTCAGTTCAACCTGCGGGGCTTTTTCTCCGGCCAATTGGTGCTGGGAGCCTTCATGGCAGGGGTTCTGCTGCCTATCTTTTTGATTCTAGGAGTCCCCTATGCACTTTTATTTAGTCTGTCTATAGGTGTGATGGAATTGATTCCATTTATCGGAGCCAGTCTGGGTATCGGAGCGGTGGTTCTCCTGTTGGTTTTGCAGAATTCGTTACTGGCTTTCAAAGTTTTGATCGCCTGTGTAGTCATCCAGCAGATTAAAGATAATGTTTTATCTCCCCGAATTTTAGGGAATTTTACAGGGCTCAATCCTGTCTTGATCTTTGCGGCTCTGCTGCTGGGGGGCAAAATCGGTGGTCTGCTAGGCGTGATTTTGGCGATCCCGTTGACTGGCGTGGTTAAGAGTATTCTGGAAGTTCTATACCCCGATAAATTCTCGTCTCCTAGAGTCGGAGGAAACTTTAGGCCTGCAGTTGATTCTAAGGATTCCGCACTCCCTAGTGCTAGTCGATAAGTAAGGAGTAATAAGTGGATAGACTGACATGAATTGGTGGGCCAAACTACGACGTAATCCCTTAGCGCAGGTAGGCTTTGTAGTCCTTGTTATCCTCTACCTCGC
>CASBPW010000083.1 GCA_949127685.1 Candidatus Sivonenia alaskensis PMM_0068
GGTACTTCACTATTTTGCTTATCGGTACAGTCACGGCGCTCCTCGCCAAGTACTATTGGGTCACGCTAGATCCGGGCGCAAAGTAGTTCCTAAGAGCTCAAACGTTAGGGCCAAGGCAGCGAGTCTGTCACGAAAGCTAAAGTAGCTACTAAAATGCCATATTGGCAGACATTACAGCCTTATAAATCCCTCCAATTGGAATTACCGCTATATGAATGCCGAAGTGGATATGGTAGTGATCGGCAGTGGGATTGCTGGGCTTAGCTGTGCAGCGCTATTGGCCCGATATGGATTTGAAGTGATTGTTTGCGAAAGTCACACCATTCCCGGTGGGGCGGCACACTCCTTTGAGCGCAATGGTTTCAAATTTGATTCAGGGCCATCCCTTCACTCTGGATTGTCCTACCATCCTTCTTCCAATCCGCTTAGACAAGTCCTCGATGCTATTGGCGAGGAGCTGCCCTGTGTGAACTACAACACCTGGGGTTGCTGCCTCCCAGAAGGAGATTTTGATACTACAGTCGGGGCAGACCAATTCTGTGAAGTGCTCACCAAGTTCCGTGGGCAGAAGGCCGTCGCTGAATGGCGTGAACTGCAACGGGTGATGGAACCCTTGTCTAAGGCAGCAACCGCTCTTCCTCCCTCGGCGTTGCGGTTTGATTGGGGTGCGCCTCTTTCGGTGGGTCGCTTTGCCCCTTCGCTGCTCCAGCATGCTGCTAGTATGACCAAACTGACAGGCTCTTTTAGCCGAATCATGGATAGCGTGGTCCAAGACCCGTTTATTCGAAACTGGCTTGACTTACTCTGTTTCCTGCTTTCTGGTCTTCCTGCAAAGGGCACCATCGCCGCAGAAATGGCCTTCATGTTCGCGGAATGGTACCGACCGGGCGTGGTCCTGGATTATCCCTTGGGTGGTAGCGGTGCCCTGGTAGATGCCCTCGTCCGTGGATTGGAACGAAATGGGGGCAAGCTACTGCTCGGTGCTCATATCGAACAGGTGTTGGTAGAAGGAAACAGGGCGGTGGGTGTGCGATTGCGGGATGGCAAAGTGATACGAGTGCGGCGGGCGGTTGTGTCGAATGCATCGGTCTGGGATACGCTCAAACTACTGCCAGAAGATGCCGTGCCCAAAAAGTTTCGGGTCCAACGAGAGGCAACCCCCGAGTGCGATAGCTTTATGCACCTCCATCTAGGCGTAGATGCCACAGGCATCCGCTCAGATCTTGCCTGCCACTACATTGTGGTCAATGACTGGGAAATGGGCGTCACTGCTCCTCAGAACGTGGTCGTAGTATCTATTCCTTCGGTGCTGGATCCATCGCTGGCCCCCGCCGGAAAACATGGGATTCATGTCTATACGCCAGGGAATGAACCCTATGCGCTTTGGAGCGGATTGGACCGACGCAGTGCGGAATATGAGCAGCAGAAGCAAGCTCGCGCAGCAGTAATGTGGAAAGCTCTGGAGCGCGTGATTCCAGATATTCGGGCTCGCTGTGAAGTAACCCTGGTCGGAACACCCTTGACCCATGAGCGTTTTCTGAGACGTCATCGAGGTTCCTATGGTCCAGCTATTCGGGCAGGAGAAGGTCTTTTTCCTGGCCCAGGCACGCCTCTGCCAGGACTTATGTGCTGTGGAGATTCAACCTTTCCTGGCATCGGTATCCCTGCGGTAGCGGCCAGCGGCATGATTGCTGCCAATACGCTGGCTCCGATAGAAAAGCATTTGGCGATGTTGAAAGATATTGGATGTTGGGGGGACGGGAGGGCCTAACCCTTTAACCAACCTGCCGCAATAGAACCTAAAATCGCTATGCCAAAAGCCAGGCGATACCAAACAAAAACCCATGTGCTTTGATTTTGCAAGTACCGGAGAAGCCAAGCAATGGAGAGATAGGAAAACAAAAAGGCTGAGAAAATTCCGACGATTAGAGGGCCAAAAGCATCGACATTTTTCAAGACTTTGAGCGCTTCGTACAGGGTGACAATGGTTAGGGTGGGAATACCCAAGAGAAAAGAAAAGCGAGCGGCGGTTGGTCTGTCCAGTCCTAGAAATAGAGCGGTGGTGACCGTAGAGCCTGAGCGGGAAACCCCTGGCACTAAGGCTAGCATTTGACCCAATCCAACAAAGATCCCGTCTCTGGTCTCCAGTTCATCAAAACCGCGTTTCCGAGTGCCCACTTTTTCGGCTAAGCCTAAAAATAGGGCCATCAAGATAGAAGCAAAAGCAATCACAGAGGCACTTTTGGGCAATACGTCCTTGAATACATAGCCGACGACAAGTGCAGGGATGCTGCCAATAGCAATTCCCAAAAGAATTTTCCACTCTTCCCGTTGCCAGTCTTTTTCTTTTAGGGCGGTGACGCTCCCCACCAGAATACTGCGAATATCTGCCCAGAAATAGAGCAGTACGGCAATCACACTACCAAACTGAATAGCGTCCACAAAGGTCTTTTCGCCAAGACTCCATCCCATCACTTGACTAAAAATGAGCAAATGGGCTGTGCTGCTAATGGGTAAGAATTCGGTTATCCCCTGCACAATCCCGAGAATAAAAGCTTGAATATATTCCTGCATAACGAGTGGACACTCCTCCCAATCATTTTCTGAGTCAGCTGCTCAAATTTATCAACCCCTTGGCTGGGGCCTTCTCCCAATCCCCTAGAGCACTGAGTGCATGGTGAGCTCCTATCTCCTCATAAAGTGTAGTGCGCTGATAGGGAATACGTTCTGCTTCCACAATCGCTTTGCGCAGGTCTTCTGGAGATTGACAGGTCCCTCCTTGGGCTCCAGCCGATGAGGTGATATGTTCTTCCATCAACGTCCCTCCGATGTCATTACAGCCCCAGTAGAGGGCTTCTGCTGCCCCGGCAAGACCCAATTTAACCCAACTAGGCTGGTGATTGGCGATCAAGGGGCCTAGGAAGATACGGGCTACGGCTTGGGTTAGTAAGCTATCTAAAAGTTCTGGTTGGTCCCGGCCTACTTTGTTGCGGAGCATTTTCGGAGCATTCAGAGCCACGTAGGGGAGCAATACAAATTCGCTAAATCCTCCCGTTCGTTCTTGAATCGAACGTAGAACGCCCAGATGGATCGCTCGTTCTAAGGGCGTTTCAATGTGTCCGGAAAGTAAGGTGGAAGTTGTGGGAATTCCCAGCTCATGGGCCGTGGTGACGGTGTGGATCCAGTCTTCTGTATTGATTTTTTCAGGACAAAGGCGCCTGCGGACGGGTTCATAGAGGACTTCTGCGGCGGTTCCGGGCATCGAGTTGACCCCTGCATCTCGTAGCTCTTGGAGGACTTTTGCAATCGGGAGGTTATCTTCTTCGGCAATAAAGAAAGATTCCTGGGGCGAAAAAGCGTGGAGGTGAATGCTAGGAAACTGCTCTTTGATCGCTCGGACGAGGGCCAGATAATAATCCAGCACCCGACCTGAGGAAACTTTCTCGCGGACTTTGGGATTCAGCCCTCCCTGCATACAAATTTCAGTTGCCCCATAGCCAACGGCTTCCTGGGTTTTTTCGAGAATGGTTCCAAAGTCCAACCAGTAGGCATCTCGGTCGCCTTCATCTTGCCGGAACGCACAAAAAGAACAGTGCTGGACACAGATATTAGAAAAATTGATATTCCGGTTGATAACATAGCTGACCCGCTCCCCGACTTGTTGGGAGCGCAACCGATCGGCACAGTGCCGAATAGACTCAAGCATCGCAGGGTCTTTCTGCTCTAGTAGAATACCTGCCTCAGAGACGGAAAGGGCATATCCATCCAGGGCTTTTTCGAGGAGTGTGTCCACATTCAGGGGCATCGTTTCAGTTTATGAACTACCTGGGGATTGGACGGGCACTGCTACTTAGTAATCGACTCCGCGCTTGAGGTCCATGCCATGTTCGGCATAGTGCTTATGACAGATCATCTCAGAATGGACCGTAGCCAACTCAAAGTAGGCTGGCTGATTTTGACAACGACCGGTGATGATAATTTCGGTATCGCGGGGCTTGCGTAAGAGGGAATGAACAATCGGTTCTACGGGCAACAGTTCTAGATCGACCGTTGGATTCAGTTCATCCAGAATAATCGTCTTGTACAACCCAGAAGCCATGGCTGCTCTTGCCAATTCCCAGCCCCGCTCGGCTTCCACATAGTCTAACTCTTGCTGTTTACCTCTCCAGACGATAGCATCTCGACCACTGCGGTGATGGTCAATCAGGTGAGGATAGCTCTGGCGCAAAGCTCGAATCGCTGCATCTTCGGTATAGCCCGTACCGCCCTTGAGCCACTGCATAATCAGTACGCGGTGGGATTGGTCGCGGGAAATGCCCTGGCCAATAGCCTGCAACGCTCGTCCTAAGGCACTGGTCGATTTACCTTTGCCCGCGCCCGTATAGATTTCAATTCCGGAGGCTTCCGTGCCACTGGCCTGACCATTCAACAATTCTGGGCGACGATGAGCCTTCATTTCAGAATGGAGGTCGGCAATCTCGATGATCTCTGGAGGAGCGCCCCGGCCCGTAATGATCACTTCCAAATCTTTGGGCTTGTTCTGAATGGAACTGACCACTTCTGCAATCGGCAATAGCCCCAAGTCTAAAACAGGGCTGAGTTCATCCAAAACCATGACGCTGTAAAGCCCAGACTGAATAGCGCCTTTAGCAATATCCCAACCACGACGGGCTTCTTTTTTGTCAAAAACGGTGACTTCATCGGCACCAAAAAATTCAGAACGACCGGTGCGCACCTGATCAATGAGGTGAGGAAAACCGCGTCTTAGGGCTTCGATAGCAGAATCTTCGGCGTATTGTCGTCCCGGTCCTTTCAAAAACCGCAGAAGTAAAACCCTATTTTGACGGTCCTCTGCAATGCCAAGACCAATAGAACGCAAAACCACCCCAAGGGCAGCCTGGGATTTGCCTTTCCCGGCCCCATCGTAAACATGAATTTGACCAACTGTCCGGTCTGGAATTACTTGGGCTGTGACAATTCCGATTTCAGTGCTCATAGAGAAGAGAGGAATAAGGTCTAAGCCAGATGTTAACACGGGCTTGGCTTTCTCTGGACCTACTCGAATAGCTTAATAAGTCCTATGAGAAAGTATTTTGAAGTATTGAGCCGCATACATAATATCTATTGGCCTATATATTTAGTAAGAAATTCCATCTCTACCTTCTTTCTTCCCCCCGCCTATGAAAATTCTCGTCCTGACTTGGGAATTCCCACCCCGTATTGTCGGCGGCATTGCCCGCCATGTCGCTGAGCTTTATCCCGAATTGGTGGCTTTGGGCCATGAGATCCACTTGTTGACCGTGGAATTTGGTGAATGTCCGGGATACGAAATCGTTGAAGGGGTTCATGTCCATCGGGTACCGGTAGCAGGAGCCAATGACTTTTTCCATTGGGTCGTTAACATGAACGATTCCATGGGCTACTGCGGTGGCAAGCTGATTATGGAAGAAGGTTCCTTCGACCTTATCCATGCCCATGACTGGTTAGTGGGAGATGCCGCGATTGCTCTCAAGAACCTGTTCAAGATCCCGATGGTGGCCACCATTCACGCCACCGAAAGAGGACGCTACAACGGCATCTATACGGATACCCAGCACTACATCAATGCTAAGGAAGCGAGTCTTTGCCATGCAGCCTGGCGCGTGATTGTCTGCACCTGGTATATGAAAGGAGAAGTGGAAAGGGCTTTCAATCTGCCCTGGGACAAAATAGACGTTATTGCGAATGGTATTAAAAAAGCAAAAAAACAGCTGCCAGAAAATTTTGATTTTTGGAGATTTCGACGTAGGTATGCCGAGGATGCTGAAAAAATTGTTTATTATGTCGGTCGCATGACCTACGAAAAGGGTGTGCAGGTTCTTGTTGATGCGATGCCGAGAGTCCTCTGGGAGATGGGAGACCATGTCAAGTTCGTAATCATCGGGGGCGGCAATACGAGCCATCTTAGACACCAGGCTGAGGCTCTAGGAATTGGCAACAAAGTCTACTTCACCGGGTTTGTCCACGATGACGAACTAGACCGTTTCCAGCGGATAGCCGATTGTGCCGTATTTCCTAGTTTGTATGAACCGTTCGGCATTGTGGCCTTAGAGAGTATGGAAGCCTGGGTGCCTGTAGTGGTATCAGACACGGGCGGGCTACCTGAAGTGGTGACCCATACGATGACTGGGGTTGTCACCTGGGCAAATAATGCTGATTCTCTGAGCTGGGGCATTCTGGAAGTGATCAAGCATCCTGGCTATGCCCAATGGCTGAAAGACAATGCCCATGCAGAGCTGGACCTCCGTTTCCGCTGGGACAAACTGGCGGGTTATACCAGTGCTGTTTTTGAGCGAGTGGTCTACGAACGCGCAACATCCGGGTGGTAGGGCTTAGACCATAGGGATAGAGATCTTTCTCCTGGAGGAACTACATTAAGCGGAGAATCGCCTCTTCAGGGGAACGAGTGAAGAGTTCCTGGGGAACCTGCCACCATGTTTGATGGCATGCAATACAGCCACGCTCGATGGTATGAGGTCTATTCTCTCTGGTCGTGTGGGTTTCGGCTACGCTTAACCCCACAGACCGTTTTACGGATCCATGGCAAAAGCATCGCTAAGGTGTTCTACCACCCTAAATTTCCGGATGGGCAAAATTTCTACCAAGACCACATCAAACCGGCAATTACACCGTTCTAAATGGGGCCACGCTCTCAGAAATGCCATAGCCGTAAGCCCTAGCTTTCGCTGTTTGCTAGGGGTGATAGACAATAAACCGTTGCAGTCCCAGTTTTGTAGGCGTCTTGCTTTAACTTCCACGAAGCTCAAGGTATCTCCTTGGCGTGCGACTAGGTCTAATTCTCCCCAGCGGGAGTAATAACGACGAGACAAAATCTGCCAATTGTGCGCTTCTAGATAGTCTGCAACGAATTGCTCGGCTTGTAGGCCAATTTGAGTCATGGGGCGTCATGCACTGGGTCATGTGTTTGTCAGGGCACCCAGCAGTGATAACCCTAAAGAGTTTTCAAATAGATTAGAAGATCTGACATCTGCTGTTCAGAAAGTTCGAATTTCGGCATTGGGGGCGTTTTGCCGCTAACTACTTGACGAATCAAGAGGACATCTGATTTGCGACTATGCACTTGCTGAAGACTTGGTCCGACTAAGCCCTTAGCTTCTAGGCCATGACACGCCGAGCAATTCTGTTCAAAAATCTTCTTTCCTGTTTGCCCATTCCCTGTCTTAGCAAGAACGCTGCGCTCATAGGGACTCTCCTGCCAGAGGATAGAGGTAAGCGCCAAACCAGCACCCGCCAGCCCTAAGAGGGTGATGACAGGGACAGCCAGCGTTTTCCAAGAAAGCTTCGTCAGTTTCATATTCTCAATTTTTGTTAACAGATGTATCTGAAAGGCTTTACACAACAAAATATACTAAAAGAGCGGGCGACGCACGGAATTTTCTGGCTCACGCCACGTAATGCTGGTAAAGGTCTATTGAATGCCATCGAGCATGGCTATCCAAAAAGCTATAAAAGTCCCCATAAAAAAACCTGGGAATTCCCAGGCACCTGTATAGGAAAAGATGAAATTTACCCTTGTTCGATGGTACAAGAGTCTTCAGCCGCATCAGTAGTTTGGGCTTGGCCACCAGCATGACTAGCGACGGGTTGCCCCGTAATCGTCTATGTTCAGCCCATCTCAGAAGGTTTTTGGCAAAAGGATGAAGGCACAATAATCTTGCGATGATCGCGGTGAATTGTCCCTTCTCGCTCGAACTGCTTGAGTAGTCGTGTGACGGTCACCCGAGTGCTGCTAATGGATTCCGCAATGCCTTCGTGGGTCAGAGGCACCTCAATCAATTTCCCTTGATCTACGGCTCGGCCAAATTTTTGAGCTAACCAAATGAGCAATTGCAGTAGCCGATGGTGCGCTCGCTCATACCCTTTGATGTAGAGAAGTTCTTTGGTTTGCTGGGCATGGAGCACGATTGCTTCAAGCTCTTCATGCCAGAGTTCGGGAGGTATTGAGACCACCTCTACAAAGGTTAAACATTCAATTTCATAAGGATTGAGCCGAGATAGAGGATGACCCACCACATCTCCTGCTCCCCAATACCCCAAGATATTGCGAGCTCCTGTCTCATTAAAGGTGTAGGTCCTGAGTACTCCCAACTCTATCTTCCACAGCATTTTCTGTCGCACGGGGAGCGTATCTAAGCAACTGAAGGTTCGTTTTACCGATTCTCCGGAGAAGAATACTTGATTGTGGACAGGTACAGCCATAGGCCTCCAAAAAAGATGTTTAGAGAAGGCGCCCGTTGAACTTAGGCCTCCGATTATGTAGTTTACAATACCAGACCAAGGAGCATGCTTCTCCAGTCCGAGGCATGACAGTCATAAACGGTAACTTTTTGTGTATTTTATGCTTTTAACTTTCCAAGTAGGATCTTCAGAAGCTGGTCTGTTCAATGCATCCCTGTAGGGTTTTCCCCCACCAGGGCGTGGCTTGAGAAAGGGAGTGGAGGGTCTGGCTGTTAGCCGTCCAGGTCGTTTCCGGATTGAACAGGACCCAAGAGTCGCTAGCAGGAAGTCCCAGGACTTTTCTCGGGCCTGTAGTTAGAGCCCGGACTAAATCTAAAGCTTTAAGTTTTTGAGTTTTGACCAGATGCGTCCAGAGAAGGGGCAGGGCTAATTCCAGCATCACCATGCCAGGGGGTGCTACCGCGAAAGGGACCACTTTTTCTTCATAGGTCCAGGGACTATGGTCTGTCGATATGACATCAACGGTGCCATCAGCAAGTCCTGCCAGCAAAGCAGCCTGATCCTCGTGGGTTCCGAAGGGAGGATTCACCCTTAGATTGGGGTCAAAGCTGACGAGTTCTTCAACCGTATGAAGAAGATGACCCGCAGCCACGCTACAGGTGATTGGTAATCCTTTGGCTTTAGCGACCCGTATGCGCTCCACACTTTCTTGACAGGATAAACGCATGAGATGGACGGGTGTGCCCGTTAGTTCAACAAGATCGAGGATAGTACTGACAGCGATGGTTTCTGCTTGGACCGGAACTCCAATTAGCCCTAATTCTGTAGACCAGACTCCTTCCCGTGCTACCCCTTTTGCCAGGCTAGGATGCTGGGGCCAAAGCAAGACGGGCGCTGCGTTAGGCCCTAGGTATTCCAAAAATCTACGGGTTAAGGTCAGGTCTTTTAAAGCATCCTCCGCCGTGAATCCTATGGCTCCAGCCCTCAACAGCTCTTCGGTGTCTACGAGTTCTTTGCCCTGGTTTCCCACGGTTAGACTGGCGAGAATATGGAGGTTTGGCGCTTGCTTCTTGAGCCAACTCACCAGGGACGGGTCATCAATAACAGGCTCGGTATCGGGCAGAATGGCTACTTCTACAAATCCTCCAGCCCTGGCCCCTCTCATCAGACTCTCTAAGGTCTCCCGTTCTTCATGACCAGGTTCTCCAGAGTGGCTGTAGAGGTCTACTAGCCCCGGCAGTAGCACTTTCTGGGTGGAGCCTATCGGTAATTCTTGGATGACCTGCAGGTGAGTTCCTAGGTTCACCTCAACTTCCTGGTTTATCCCTTGACTAGGGTCCAACCAGCGTACCTGTACAGGCTCTCTATCCACTTTGCCTCTCAATGCTGCCCACACAACAATATAGGATGTTGTGCCCTCACTTGAAGGCAATGGCGAAACGGATGCAGGGAGGTCGGCGTGAAAATACAACTCAAAGTGAAACCTAATTCAAAACAGCAAAGTATTACGGAAGAAGCGGATAGAAGCTTGACTATTAAACTGAAATCTTCTCCGGTAGAGGGCAAAGAGTCTGGCGACGGCTATATGTCCTACATTAGCTCCTGTGGGCCAGTGTAAAGTTCCCAGGGGCCAAGGCCAATAGCACTTGGGTTACGTCTAGTTGCAAGTGTTATAGACCACCAGGGACTTGACTTAGTATTTAGATATCAGCCGCTTGATAATTGAGGAAGTGGTTATGTCCAGGAATTTTTTCGACGATCTACTTGATGTACAGAGCCTCGTATATCGATTCCGTTCCCTCTTCCTCGGAGGTAGTTGGAAAGGACCGAGCAGCATTAAAGATAAACAAGCGATTACGCCCCCTCCTCGCCCAGGAGCTCCTGCCCAGGGTCAAGGTGCGCAACGTCCTGGAGGCCAAGCACCGCAAAGACCAGGCACACCACAGGCTCCCCTGCGTCCTGGTATGTCACCTCAAAGCCAAGCACCCCAAAGACCGGTGATGCCTCCGCAGTCTCCGCCGCCTGTACAAAATCACAATCAAACACCGCCAACTCCTGCTGAATCCTTAGCGGATCAACAGATGAAATTAATCAAGGCAAGAGGAATAAATTATTTTAATACTTCAGTTTCGATGTGGGTGAACCAACTCTATAACAAACCTACAAGACAAGCATTTCAGGCACCTAATTTAGTGCAAGATGGATCGGAATGGGTATTAGCTGCTCCAGGCAGACTAGGAGAATACCTACGCCCCCATCTTGCCGTAAATCAGCAGGAACTTTAATTTGGTAAACTTTTCCTAAACTGTCTCTGCTGGTGCGTACTAGATCTATGCAACGAGCTAGGGCACGCCTAATACAGTACCATAGCTGTAGCCGCCATTAGCATCGGTTCGCTAAACTTCTCCACCCCCCAAATAGCCTACAGGGAGGGGAAAGGATGGAGCGTTATCCAGAGTAGAATGAGCGAATGTAGAATCTGTACTAACTTTACCCAGCACTACGTAAGCAGCTTGCGTAGTTCCGACTGTAGGAAAAGGATTTGAACTTTGCTGCTAATGATAGACGGTAGGATCAAAACCGTTTGTTACATACCATTTAATGAGATCTGTCTGAGGAGCAACTACGTCAGCAGGAGTAATCTTAAACATTGTGTAGTAAACAACTCCATTATCAGCCGTTACGTTTTTGTCTAACATTTGTTGGACAGTATAGCCAAAAAGGTTAGGGTTAAACACCACAATCCAGCGCTAAACGGCGAGATTATAGCGGTTTTCGAACGAATGAAGTACATCAGAAGCCTTATTGTGCAGGCGTTACAGCTGCTGTACTTCACTCTAGTGAAAACCGCTATAAAGCTGGAGTTGGTGTTGGCGTGGAGTCTATCCCAAATACCTGTAGCTCACCGACTGATATGAAATGGGCAGAACCACCAGGCACGCCGTAGATGCGTATCCCGTCCCCACTGATAGCCGGGAAGTTCAGGGTATAAGACTCATAGGTGACATTATTGTTCGCTCCCGGATATGTCGGAGTTGCAGTCACATTTGGGACGTTGACCCA
>CASBPW010000084.1 GCA_949127685.1 Candidatus Sivonenia alaskensis PMM_0068
CTACCATACAAGTACATATTCCATCAAGTAAACAAGATTTCAACATTCGACACGAAACAATTCCAGATTGTGCTCCAAGGTTTTACCAAAGCCAATACCGGGGTCTATGCTGATGCGCTCCCGAGCTATTCCCGCCGCTTGAGCACTTTTCACGCGTTGAGCGAGAAACTCGTACACTTCATCCACCACATAGTCGTAGTGAGGTTCTTGCTGCATCGTTCCGGGTGTGCCCTGTTTATGCATCAGAATCACGGGACAATTGTGCTGGGCAAGCACAGCAAACATCAGCGGGTCAGCTCCTGCCGAAATGTCATTGATGATGTTGGCCCCCGCTTTGAGGGCTTCTTCTGCCACTACGGCCTTATTCGTATCAATTGAAATGGGCGCATCGGTGAACTCGCGCAATTCTTCAATCACCGGAATTACCCGACGCAACTCTTCTTCTATAGAGACTGATGGTGCGCCCGGACGGGTAGACTCCCCACCCACATCAATCAGATCTGCTCCACCCTTGAGCATCTCTAGGGCTTGTTCTACGGCTTTTGGCAGTTCATCGAACATACCACCATCGGAGAAGCTATCGGGCGTGATATTGAGTACGCCCATAATGTAGGGCCGCTGCCAATCCAGGGTTTCTTTGCCTAGGGACCAAGGACTTGGTTTATAGAGTGCCCGTTCCCACACTTCACGTAATTCCGGATCGCTTTCAGGTTCTGGAGTCCACAGGACGATGCCTTGATCTTTGACTAGAGCATAGACCTGGGATTCTCTTTCATGGAGACTATCTCCCCATATATAGAATCGTGCTCCACCAGGAGGTTCAGAGAGCGATTCAAGAAGACGGATAGGCATTGGGGGATAACGGCCAAAGAACGTACTTCTAAGATAGTGCGAGAACTATCGCTCTAGAGATCTAGCCTCACGGGCTCACCAATTTTCTGAGTAGTTCGGCGGTGTCCTGAGCGGCATTCGGTTTTGCTAACGATTGAGCCTTTAGCCCCATCGTTCTAAGGGTTTGGGGGCTATCAAAAAGTTCTAAAACTAAACGGGAAAATTGGGTGCGCTCTATCTGACGTTCTTGAAACATCAAAGCAGCTCCTCGACGTACCAAGGTCTGAGCATTAAAGGTTTGATGATCTTCTGCCGCAAAGGGATAGGGCACCAGAATAGAAGGACGTCCCGTAGCCATCAGTTCTGTGATCGTTCCAGCCCCTGCTCTAGCAATAACCAAATCGGCCCGGTAGTAGAGGGGTCCCATCTGATTCCAAAAAGGTAGGGGCAGATAATAAGGGGACTTAGGGGCTGCGGCCACCACGCGGTCGTACTCTCCTTGCCCTGTCAAATGAACGGTAAAAATTCCACGTTCTATCCAATCAGGCAGACTGTCGACAATGACTTGATTCAGGCCCCTAGCGCCTTGGGAACCTCCGATCACAATAATCACCGGTGCCTCGGCTGGGACTTCTATTCCGGTTAAAGGGCTTGGGGCTAGACAATCTTCGCGAAAAGGAGTCCCCACCCATGTTCCTTGACCTTTGAGATGCTCTCGGGCCTCATCAAAACCCAGCGCTAAACTATCGACCAAGGGCGCAAGAAAGCGTGTCACTTTGCCGGGTAGTGCATTGGACTCATGGAGCAATACGGGTATGCCCAAGCTTCGCGCCGCTAAGATGCTCGGCCCTGCGATATACCCCCCTGTAGAGAACACTGCTTTGGCTTGGAGCTTTTGGAGGAGACTACGCACCTGAAACGTGGAACGGACAAGTTTGGTCCCAGCACTCAACCATTGACTAGGACGAAGCAATCCTTCGACAGAAACCTTCGTCAATGGATAGTCTTTCGCCACCAGTTGTTCTTCTAAACGCCCTGGAACCCCTAACCAGTGAATCTCAAATTCCTGAAGCTCTTTAGCTACCGCTAAGGCAGGAAAGATATGTCCCCCGGTACCACTGGCTGCGATCAGGATAGATTTTTTCTGAACATTCATAGACATCTTGAGCACAGCGGGAATAGTATCACGTTATAAAAGCACTGCAGCGCCAACATCTTAAGAGGCCAGCTCCCTGCGCCATCGAAGCCCAAAAAAGGTAAGATTAAAGACTGCCTATCAATCGAAAACTATGCGCAATCCCATGTTGAGAGAGGAGCCCCGCTACGAAAAGGCTCCTGTACTTCCTCCTAATAACCGCGAAGGCATCCTAGAATGGCTCCAAAGGAGCGGAAAGATTGTCGCTCGTCAAAGCACTATTGCCTTGTCTGAAGATGAAGAAGAAGACATTGATGACCTTTTTGATGACGATGATAGCGACGACGCTGTTGTAGAAGAAGACTAAACTTTGCGTCCCATCATTCTGGCAGTTTGCGGGGCCTCTGGCATGATTTATGCGGAGCGGACCCTGAAATGCTTACTCTACGCGGACTATCCCGTAGAGTTAGTCTTGAGCAAAGCCGCATACGTTGTCTGGCGAGATGAATTTGGCGTAACCATCCCTCAAGCTTCTGGAGAACAGGAGCAGTTTTGGCGTGAACGCACGGGAGAAGCGAAAGGAAAGCTTACGTGCCATTCCTTCAGCAATGTGGGGGCAACCATTGCCAGTGGGTCCTATCAGGTCCAAGGAATGTTGGTCATCCCCTGTAGTATGTCCACGGTGGCAAGAATTGCTCATGGCTTGAGTTCAGATTTGGTAGAACGGGCCGCAGACGTACAGATTAAGGAAGGACGCAGAGTTGTCGTAGTCCCCAGAGAAACTCCTTTTAGTTTGATTCACTTGCGCAATCTCACGCTGCTAGCAGAAGCAGGGGTCAAAGTTGTACCAGCCATTCCTGCTTGGTATCACCAACCCAAAACCATTGAAGACTTGGTGGATTTTGTGATCGGTCGGGCTTTGGATCAACTAGGGGTTGATAACGATTTATTTAATCGTTGGCAGGGATTGGGAAGAACCTCTCCCCCCAACTCCCTCTCCGTCAACGGAGAGGGGGAGTAAATCCAGGCGCTATGCACGGCCTCCGGCCTACTAGTTCCCCTCTCTGAGTGCGGACAGGGGCTAGAGAGAGATTAACGACAAGAGAGAGGTTTTCTCCTAAAAGAACTTGAGATACCGCTGAATTTCCCAATCAGAAACATGGCTGTTATATTCCTGCCATTCCTGCGATTTGAAGTCTATGAAGGTTTGATACATCAAAGGACCCATAACCGACTTGCTTAAAGGGTCTGCGGCAAACGCTTCCACGGCCTCTCCTAAGCTTCGAGGCAGCGTATGAATCCCTTTTTCTTTGAGCTCTGCCGGAGAATATTCGTACATATTCTCCGTATGCGGTTCGCCCGGATCTAAACCTTCTTTAATTCCTTCCAACCCAGCGGCCAGAATCAGAGCTGCGCCGAGATAGGGATTGCTCGATATATCAGCCGCTCGGCATTCTACCCGTGCCCCTGCCAAGGGAATACGCAGCATATTGGTGCGGTTGTTGTTGCCGTAGCAGATATAGACAGGAGCCCAGGTGAATCCTGACATGCTTCCTCTCGGAACCAGACGTTTGTAACTATTAACGGTGGGAGCGATCAAGGCACACACCGCCGGAGCATGTTTAAGAACACCCGCAATGAACTGATAACCAAGAGTTGACAAACCACAACCCCGTGGATCGTTCAGATCCGCGAAGAGGTTTTCCCCAGTCGTGCGGTCTGCAAGGGACATATTGTAATGCGCCCCGCTTCCTGTGCGATTGGCAAAAGGTTTTGGCATAAAGGAAGCAAAGTAGCCATGTTTGTGGGCAATTTCTTTGACCATCAAGCGGAAGAACGTAAAACGGTCTGCCATCTTTAAGGCATCACAATAAGCAAAGTCCGTTTCAAATTGACCATTGGCATCTTCATGGTCGAAGGAATAGACATCCCAGCCCAGGTGATTCATCGCCTCGACCAATTCTGTCACCAGCGTATAGTTATCGAGCAACCCTGTGAGGTCGTAGCATGGCTTGGCCAGATTATCGCGTTCGCTGACAGGCCCAAACCCTTTTTCTGTTTCTCGGAGGATGAAAAACTCTGTCTCGATGCCCAAATTGAAGGTGAATCCCAGGTCAGCGGCTTGGCTGAGAACATTTTTGAGAATGCTGCGACAGCACGCTTCAAAAGGTTGACCCCCCACATACAAGTCACTGGCAAACCAGGCTAACTCCCGGTTCCAGGGCAGAATAGTGGCGGAAGCAGGGTCTGGTCGAGCAGACACTTCCTCATCGTTAATCTTCTGTGGCACACCATCCAGCGCCGCTCCTGTAAATAGCTCCGAACCCTGCATCATGTGAGAGAAGTGGCCCAAGGGAACCACTTTTGCCTTACAGATGCCATGAATATCTACAAAGCTGGCAAGAGCATACTTAACCCCTTGATCGACTAAAACTGTTTTGAGGTTTTGAAGCTCAAGGGGCAAAGAA
>CASBPW010000085.1 GCA_949127685.1 Candidatus Sivonenia alaskensis PMM_0068
ACTGACCACCGAGCGAAATTGTTGATGAATAGCCGTACAAAACTTTTCTAAATTGGGCAGATTGAGCTCAGTGGTGACCAACGTGAGGAGGACTTTATCGGTGCGACGTCCTATCCTCAGCCCTAAGTGCCGAATATAGCCTGCCTGCGTTTTTTCGTTGTAGGCAGACCAGCCCATCTCCTGGATCAGGGCTTTGGTCCTTTCCAGGATGGGGTTGAGCTTGGTCTCTTGGACGGGGCACTGGTTGAGGTTGATCAAGTCATGGGACTGCTTACGGTAGTAACCAGCCATGATATTTCCCTGCTGATTAGAACCGACGGGGAAGGTGCTTTTATTACGATAGTGCAGGGGATCGTTGGCCCCTAACACATCGGCTACGGGTGGGTGCTCGAAGCCACCGATACGCTCCAAGCTATCGATCAGCATCTGTTTCTTCTGGGCCAATTGCATAGCATACGCTACGGCCTGCCACTGACAGCCTCCACATTTATCCGCCACGATGCAGGGGGGTCGCACTCGATGGGCAGAGGGCTGGACGATCTCGAGAATCTTGCCTCGGACGATTTTCTTGGCTTCAGTGATGCGGATGCGCAGTTGGTCTCCTGGCACACTGTCCGCGACGAAGATGGCCCGGCTTTCTCCGCCTTCGCGATAGTGGCCTAGACCCTCTCCTCCCGCCGTTAAGGTCGTAATTTCTAAGTCAAGCGCATCGCCCTGCTGAATCATGAAAAGTGATTAACCAAAAGTGAGGACCAAACGGTCTTCGCTAAACTTAGCACCCGTAGCCTGTTTATTCCGAAAAGCACTGGGCAAGATCAGATTACGTCGCTGGTCGGCTACCCTGAGAGTCAACTCAGGACCGTACTGGCTTAGTTCCACTTCCTTTTTGCTGTAGCCCGGCAGGTGGACGGACAAGGTCAGGGCTTTTTCATCTAGCTGAATCGGGGCAGGCAGGTCTTTCGTTCTTTTGATCGGAGGCAGGTATTTTACCAAACCTTGCCATTCGCTTACTTCCGGTAGGACATGATGCTCCAGTCCAGGGAATGCCTTTAGCATGGCCTCCGTTACGTCGGGCACTCGATTCAACAGAACACCGCCATAGCGCAGATTGAACAATTGCCCTGCTCCCCAATAACGACGGGCACTGCTGAGGGTTAAGGCATCCTGGTTAGCGACCAAGTAGAGCGTCACTTCCTGCTCAGAGGCTTTACGGGCTTCCTCAATCAGGTCTACCAGTTGACTACCGCTAGAACGGATCTTATCTCCGGATAATCCTGCCGCCAGTACGGTCTGGGCCAAGGGCTCCAGGAAAGGACCTAAGGCTTGCCCCAGGGGAGAGCGCTTAAAAAGTTCTTGAAATCTACGAACGTACCAGCCTAATTGGTCCGCTGCGGACAGCAATCGCAGCGTAGCCAGAGGAGAAGCTAGATCCAGCACAATCAAGTCATACTTCACGTGCCAGTCTTTGAGCAGAATCAAGATATTAAATTCGTCAAATCCTGGCAAGACGCCCAATTCTTGACCATAAATATCTTTGAAGAAGGGGGTTTTAAGATATTGTCCTTCCAGGCTACGGACTTTGTTCCATCCTTTTTCTAAAAGATCGGTGGCACTGACCTGGATTGCATCAAACCCTTCACTCAGGGTGCTTGTTTCTTTCCCGACGGGGTGCCCCAAAATCTCTGACACACTGAATGCTGCTTCTTGGGTAACGAAGAGGGTCTTTTTCCCCTGGAGATGGGCCTGGTAAGCCGATGCTAGGGCAAGGGTTGTAGTCCCGGTCCCGCCTTTCCCAAGAAAGGCAATCGTTTGTTTCATAGAGATCCTTTAGTGATCATGGTTCTTGAATATGGGCCTTTAAGGTTGCCGAAGCAGAAAATACGGGGACCAAAGCTGCAGATATGGTGACCGGTTGCTTGGTCTGGGGATGAAATACCTTGCGTTCAGCGCGTGCACGCACAGAAAAGCTGCCAAAACGGGAAAGTTTGACGGTGCGTCCTTCTGCCAAGGCCTCTTCAATGAGGTCTAAGAAACATTCAACAGCCGCTGCTGCCATACGCTGTGACAGGCCATCGACCCGTTGCGTCATCTCTCGAATCAATTCCTGGCGAGTTATCGTTTCCATAGGTGCTGCCCAAGAGAACTGTTTCAATCTTAGAGAAGCTCCAGTTCTTCTTCAAAGAACCAGTCAGAAGTTTTATCTTCTTCATGTACCACATCCCCCCGGAAAATCTTGGAGCCGCCATTTGTCCAGTATCTACCTTAAGAAGCTGATTCTGCCGGAGTCGCTTTGGTTTGGTTTTGTTTTTCTGCTTCCCGTGCGGCTCGCTTCTCTCGGTCTACTTTTGCTACTTCATCCAAGACACTCTTGGACTGGCGGATAAGTTCCACGGCCTTGGTGTAGGTTTCCATGTCTACAGCAACCCGCTCAGGATTGAGTTTGAGGCGCTCACAAATGGCTGCTAATTTTGCTTTGCGTTCTTCGGCTTTGGTATAGACCTTACTGGCGGCACCTTCAAAAACCATCATCAAACCAATGGCAAAAAAGCGACTGTATTTGAAGTCTTGATTGTCTATCAAGCCAGCACAAATTCTGTGCACCAACATCAAAGGACCTTCTACAGGTTGTCTCGTCCCGCTCAAGACTTCGAGAATCTCTTGGCCAGGTACTTGGGTGATCACGTCAATAAGATTTTGACTATCCTGCTGAATTTGATTTTGGTCAAGTCGCAGCGCCTGGATAAGAGCTGGAAAAATAAGAACTTTCTGGTCTACGGGCTGATACCCTTCCATCATCGTGTCATAGGCAGTTTTGAGTCCTAGCCCAAAAAATCCGTCGTAGGCGAAGTTTTCCGCTACCGTCACCAGATGGGTTTCTACCAGAATTTCATCAAAGACTGCACGAAAAATTGAGTTTATAGGTTGGGCATAGCCTTGATAAAATGCTTTTTTTGTATCAGAGACTGTAGGAGGCTTGTTCATAACATGCTCAAAGGAAGCTAACTAACCATTGTCACCTTCAATGCGTTCCGCAGCAAGAGTAGAGTCTCCTATCCGTCTCAAAAGCTCCACAACTAGAGGGGAATCGAGGTAGCCTTCCACTTTACGCCCGCTGCATATTTGCAACCATATTCCCCACTGTTCTTGTTGCCCTTCTGCCTGTAAGCGAATAGTTTCGCTTTCACTATCGAGGGTCAAAGTTTCTTCAGGCATCAGTTCTTCCTGCATACTCTGCCAGGTTTGGGCCAAGGTCCTAAGCTGGTGGACAAATTGCTCCCATTCGACTGGGCTGAATTCTATGGTCCAGGTACTGCACCCCAGCCAAAACTTTTGGTTTTGGTGCTCGAGGACGAGTTTTGTCACCCGCTTAGGGGCGTTCACGGTCATAAATGCTTACAAGAGCGCTGGCTAGGGCCTCGCGCTGCCTGCGGGTGAGTTGGTCAATGATTTTGCGGTCGTGCACCATCGGGTTTTCCGTTAACGTCTCTGCTCCAGGATATTCCTGATAGCCCATGTCATCGTTGACGCCTAGGTAGTCCGCAAGGGTGAATTTCCAATCGATGCGAGAGTAAGGGCTACGACCTTTGATCACGTTGTGATAGGTGATAATCCGCCGGGCTAGGGTGTTTTCTGGACTAACTTGACCCGTCTCTTTACTGTTGTAAAAGTTCTCTTTCGGAAAGTCAGGGAGCTTTTTGTAAAGCTCTTGAGCGGCAACAGTGGTGTTAGGCAGAGCGAAGGCCGGGGGAACGGTTGAGATAGTCAGCACCGTAAACACGGTCAGGCATAGGGCAAGCAGGAAACGCATAGGGACCCTAAAAAGGAAAGGAGGATCTTTGGCACCAGTCTCCGCTAGAGATGAGGTACTCTTCTCGACAGAAGGATTCCATCAAGGGGCCGACGACATAGACGATGGCCTGTGCTTTTCCAGGAACAATGTCTGGGCTGATCGGGAAAGAGGCTCTTCGATAATATCCTTCCTCGATACCTTCCAATTCATCTAGCTGAGGCCAAAGCTCTGG
>CASBPW010000086.1 GCA_949127685.1 Candidatus Sivonenia alaskensis PMM_0068
CATTACCTGTAAGCAGTGTGCTCTGGGATGTTGTCCAAACGGCGCTTAAGGCTGCCGATTACAGTGAAGGTTTGGTAACCCCCACTCTTTTGAGAGCCATGGAGGTCGCTGGTTACGACCGCAGTTTTTCAATCCTACAATCGTCTGGGCAACCATCCGGCGCTCCCATTCATCTGCCAACCAAAACCTCGACAGCGGTTAGAGACTGGCGGGCCATTGAATGGTCTGCCTACCCCCGCTCTATTCGCTTACCGCTAGGGGTTCAATTGGACCTAGGTGGTATCGCGAAGGGATGGGCAGCAGAGCAGGCTGTTCAACAATTGAGCCTGCATGGTCCTGCCCTGGTCGATGCTGGAGGAGATATCGCCGTCAGCGGTCCACAGGCCGATGGAACGGCTTGGCCGATTGGGGTGACTGACCCGGAAGGAAAGGCCGTGGAAATGTTGATGCTCTCAGAGGGTGGGATGGCAACCTCAGGCCGAGATTATCGCCGATGGCAGAAAGGAGATCTCTGGCAGCACCATATCTTGGACCCACGCACTGGGCAACCAGCCCAAACCGATGTCCTTACCGTAACGGTCATCGCCCCCACGACCTGTGAGGCGGAAATGGCGGCAAAGGTGGTGCTCATCCTGGGTAGTCGAGATGGATTGCACTGGCTTGAAGCCCATCCATCGTTTGCGGGGCTTTTGATCCTGGAAGATGGTCGGATTTTACGTAGTCGCAGACTCAAACCCTATGTGTGGAGCTAAGCCATGACTTCTAACGGTATAAAGAACACTGCCTG
Organism: Candidatus Sivonenia alaskensis PMM_0068; assembly: GCA_949127685.1. GTDB lineage: Bacteria > Cyanobacteriota > Cyanobacteriia > Gloeobacterales > PMM-0068 > Sivonenia > Sivonenia alaskensis. The sequence continues at coordinate 788 of CASBPW010000086.1, forward strand.
GGATGAAATGCCGCCCGCGATTACCTGGCAGAATATGCTGGTCATGCTGACGGCTGTGGTCATAGGAGCTTTTGCGGCCATCGTAGTGTTGCCTTCCTGGCTGCCTGCGTTAACCGTTTCTCTCTCGGGTGAATCTCCCAAAGTGTATTGGTATCTCTCTCGGTCCACGGCATTTGTATCCTTTGGTTTGCTGTGGTTATCGATGGTGTTTGGCCTTTTGATCAGCAGTAAGCTGTCTTCCCTCTGGCCAGGGGGACCCACCGCTTTTGAACTACACCAGCACACAGGACTACTGGGCTTGGCTTTTGCCCTTTTTCACGGTCTGATTTTGCTTGGTGACCACTATATGGGCTATACGCTGGTCCAGATATTGGTGCCCTTTACCAGCAATTATCGGCCCCAATGGGTTGGATTAGGCCAAGTTGGACTGTATCTCATGATGCTCGTGGGCCTGAGTGTTTACGTACGGCAGTGGATTGGAAAGCAGATGTGGCGACTGATTCACTTCTTGAGTTTTATGCTCTTTGGGCTAGCCTTGATCCACGGTTTAAGCAGTGGTACTGATAGTTCTACGGCTTGGGCGCAAGGCTTATACGGGTTCAGTGGAATCAGTGTTTTAGGGCTCCTCGTTTATCGAATCTTAAACACGGTACGCCTCATCAAAACCACACGCCTTCCGAAAACCAGGTAAAGATGCTCGACTGTTTGCCGAATGTACTCAAACTTAAGTAATGGCGAGCCCGTGTAATCCCGACATACAGTAAGCGCAAACGCTCCTGGATAATTTCATCTTTCGTGATCAGTCCAGGGTCTTCCCTCTCAGCCCCTCCCAGGATTTCTGCTTTCAGTAGAGCTTCTGGGTAAACGGTCAGAAAATCCAATTCTCCTTGGAATGGATCGTTGTAATCCGTAGGAAACCAGTAAGGCGTGATACCGGGAATAAATACGGCATCCCATTCCCGACCCTTGGCAGAATGCAGCGTACACAACTCAATCAGTCCTTTCTCTTCTTCCAACATCTCCTCTTCAATCGGGACCATTTTTTCTCGCCATTGCTGTCCTTTTTTAGACTCCAGGAAATCCAAAAATTCTTCGGTAGTCTTGGCGTAGCCAGAAATAGCTACCGAGCGCGCTAATTGTTCTGTCGTAGCAATCCAGGCTGGATTGACTCCGAAAAGTTTACTGGTCCTGAGCAAAAATTCTGGCAGTGGTTCGATTCTCTTCTGATAGTAAAACCGTAGTTTTTCTTCGACCTGGACCAATTCGATTTGGTCGTTCTCCGAGAGTTTGGTCCAACCGGGTAAGGTCCGCCAAGTCCACACCCCATCTAAAAATTGGACGGGGTCCACTTGGGAAAGTAATCCACTGATAATGGGTCCTTTGTCAAAGCGTCCAATCTTTTGGGCGGCTTCCTGGAAATGCTTCTTTTTCAGAGGGTCTACCACCCAGTGCAGAAGAACTTGAAGGTTATCGAGTAACGCCCCCCCAGGACTATTTCGACGATCGATAAAGGGAATATTCTGCGCGGATAAACGACGATTGAAGTCATCAAGATACTTGTTGGCAAACGCTAAAATACCAACGGAATGGTCTGGATAGGTAGTCAAATAGCGTTTACTGCGTCTGATCACTTCCTGGATTTCTTCCTCCCGTTCTTCGCGGCTCCAGAATCTTGGTTCACTCTGGGCATGAGGTTCTGGGCTATTGTACGCAGGCTGGATTCGCTGGGACAAAAATGAGCTTTGGGCCGGAGGATGAGGATGCTGTCCGATAACCGCCGCCACTAAATTGTTAGCAAGCTGAACAATCGGTTTTACAGAGCGTCCTGATTGTTCTAACTGGAAATGTTGATTTTGCTGACAAAATTCACTGAGAAATTGAGGATTGGAGGCTGTGAATGAAGAAAAAATAGCCTGGTTGGGGTCTCCTACCCTGATCCAATTCCCCTGCGGTCCAGCCAATAGTTCCAAAAGTTTGCACTGGGCTGGAGAAGAATCCTGCGCTTCATCTTCTAACAAATAGTGATAGTGCTTTTGCCAATATTCTCTGAGCGCATGGTCCTCCTCTAAGAGCTTAATCGCTAGATAAACAAGGTCATCGAAATCTAGCAAATTCAGCTCTTTCAGTTGTTTTTGATAGGACTGAAAAATACCACTGACGAGTGCCAAAAAAAATCGTTGTTGCTGAAAAGCAAAATTACTTTTTTCCAAATCTGCAGGTGAGATCCGCCACTGTTTGACCAGGCTGATGCCTTGCTCTGCCAAATCCACCAGCTTCAATCGCCACAGCTGTATTTGTTCCGGTTTGACCTTAGGTATCAGGAACTGCTGCCATTGGGCTTCCCGACCGATAAGCCATTGTTGGACCAGGGCTTCAAGCAAGTCTCTTTTTTGCAATGCTGAGATGGTCGTAGTTTTCTCCAGGCTATATCCCCAGCGGTTTAGCTGACTGCGGATTAAGCGCAGGGCACAGGCGTGAATCGTACAAATATTGTCCAGACGGTGACGGTTGAGTTGAGGCGCTTCTGCCACCAAGCGGTCTTGAAAGTTGCGACTGGCCGCACGGGTATAGGAGAGGACTAAAATTTTGTCGGGTGAAACTCCCTGCTCTACCAATTGGAGGAACAGCCGGACTAGAACCGTAGTTTTTCCTGCTCCAGGCACCGCTGTTAGCCCGGCATAGCCACCCTGATAGTTTTTCAGGAAGTGTTCTTGGTCGGTCCGTTGGTTAGAAATCATAGAAGCTACGCAACACCCTCCAGTTGTAACCTGTCCCAGCTCCCAAAAAATAAAGGCATAGGACAGCGGAAGGTGAGCCTACAAGCTTACCCGGATCAAACCAATTTGCTGATTGCGCATCACGGTTAGAACCAAGGGCTGCCGTTCCTCCAAGGCTTGCTGGAGCAGTTCAGGGCTATTCAGAGGATAGTTATTCACCCGCAACAGTCGGTCCCCAGGGTGGAGTCCACTGCGCTCAGCCACAGAACCAGGCTGTACATCCAGAATGGTCAAACTTTGAGCTTCTATCGTAATCCCTAAGGTCGGTCGTTTTTGAGGTTGCCTGAGGACAGGGGAATTTGCCGCGATCGAATTATTACCCCCAGCGCGGTCGGGAATTCCTGCCAAAAGTCTCTGAACAGGAGCTATGGATGTAGCAAAGCCAATCCCTGAACTTCCCCCGCTGGGGCTCAAGATTGCTTTGTTAATGCCCAAGAGTTCACCCTTAGAATTGAGGAGTGGCCCTCCAGAATTGCCTGGATTGAGTGCAGCATCCGTCTGTAAGTCACCATTGGGAGCAATCCGGCTGAGGGTCCCTACCGTTAAGGTGTGGTCTAGGCCAAAAGGATTGCCAATGGCATAGACGCGTTGGCCCACTTTGGCCGACATTTTTGCCAGTCTGATCGCAGGTAGCTTTTCCTGGGGTTGAATCTGCACCAAAGCTAAGTCGTTGCGACGGTCTACGTCTAGAACGCGTCCTGAGTAGCTGCGGCCTGTTGAGGTATTCACCTGTACTACGCGATTGCCCTGCACCACGTGATTGTTGGTAACAATTATGCCCCGGTTATCCACAATAGCCCCGGCACCGACCCCCCCCTGGGTACGGATACTGACAACTGCTTTATTGGCCTTCTCATAAACAGCGATGGTGGTATTTTCTTCAGCGTCCAGCGCGAAGGCGGCTGGAACAGGTAGGGATGCAATCGTTACCGGTACAGCGGTAGCGAGTATTAAGGCCAGTATACCCAGCGTTTTTTTCATAGGGTGTGCGGGACAAGGCGCAGGTGGAAAGGATGGATGCCATTGCGCTCCTATATAAGCAATATGGCAAATTTCCCATGCTATCGACAAGGGCTTTAGCGCATATTTGACAGGATCAGGACTTCCGCAAAGATGGCCACCCATTCCCCTACCGTGTACACACAAGTTGGGTTTGAGAAAGTTTCCAACCTACAAAGATAGATTCAAATTGTCGAAGACCATGCACGATGCTAGGCGTACCAGGCGGCTTTTGGGAACGATAGCCTGACTATTCACCCAATCGCTCATCACCTAGTTGATCCGGAGCGATGAGTTGGCGAGAGGACCGATCCAGTAGGACAGGTACTCCCGGATCGGGTATTTGCGTTTGAGTCGTTGGATGGGTCAAGCGATCGCCTGCTAACGCTGGTTCTGTTGCTTTTGGATGCCCTGACGAAAGGCTTTGGCTCCTGCTAACGGGTTCGGATTCTGCACACACATACTTAATAAATTCAAATCTAAATCAGGAAGGAGTTCACTTTGATGGATCAGTTCATATCCAAACGTTTGAGTAAACCCCGTTGCTGTGTCCTCGCGCAGGTGGTAAATCAGGAAGTGATTGGCTTGCCAGAACCACACCTCCTGGACTCCTAAGCGGCGAAACCGTTCCAGGCGATCGCTGCCGCCACTGGTCACAATGACTTCAATCACCAGGTCAGGAAACTCCTTCTCTGTACCCAGGCAGTAGCTTTCATCCGGTTCTACGCCGACCTGGTTTGCCGCTTTGCGAAACGTCGTGGAACCCATCGGGAAATACTCCGCATCGGTTTCTAGAAAATAAATTTCCAGCAAGGTACCAATGCGTGTTTTTCCTGTTTCATGTCGCCGACTCGGTGCCACAATTTCCAACACTCCATCTAGATAGTTCACCCGATAGGCTAGACTATCTCCCAATTGGGCTAACAGCCCCTCGTACTGCGCCCAGGTAACACTCGAGATCGTCCGCCGTTCTTCCGGATCTTCCAGTTGCCAGTGTTGGGATAAATCTTCGAGCAATTGCATCGTTTTTCCCTGTTTCCTGTTTGCATCCATTCTAAAGGCGATCGCGTCAGAGAAAGATGCGTTTGAGCAGCCTCAGCCAGCCAACACATCGGGTGGTTTGAAGCGGCGCTATCTATTTCCTGTCAGCCCAACAACTTGCCGCACTGATAGGAAATTGATCTCAGTTGTCTTGCTTACGCCGCTCTTGTCGCTGAAGCCACCATCGAGGCCAACTCGGCTAATAGCTGCGGCGAAATGCTGGACTGGGTTGGCTGCAATTGGATATCTGGTATCCCTCCCATGAGTTCAAATGCCCGCATCAGGGTCCGATCTCGCCAGATATTCGGTAGAGGAGAATTTTGCATAGTCTGGGCGCTGAAGCCCCATTTCCAGCCACCCAAAACACCAGCAACCAAGCGGTTCGCCACGTTGGTCACGACCTTGTTGCTACTTGGGTCAGTTAAAAACTGTTTGTTGAGCCACGGTGCCTGACGCCAATTCACCATCAACCAAGCCAGAGATATCAAGTCATGGGCTACCACTGAACGGGAGGCAATGACCAGCCCCTGTTGTGGTGCGATCACATGACCCAGATCTGGGCCGAAAGTAGCCAGCACCTTATCTGCCGCTGTAACGACTAGACGTTGCTTTTGCAAAAGGGTGGGAACGGTGTTAGCCTCGGCGGTTTTTTCTTGGATGCTCTTGGCGGCATGATGATATTCCAGGCGGGTGTCATAGCGCATGTAGCCAACCACAGACTTAATTCCGAGGGTATTCCCCAGCAGGGCGTGGCGGCTACAGCGTGGCATTGACACGATGTGATCCACCTCCTGAAGCACGTTAGGTAGCATGATGCCCCTCTCCCAGTGAGAGCCCGTGACGGGCTGTTCTTCATAGAAACTCTCCCAGCCCGCTTCTTCGAAGAAAGCCCACTCGGCCCCAGCCTCTAGAACAGGATTCAACAGCCCAGCACTCTCCGCCAGCTTGCGGGTACTGCCTTTACAGCCCTCAGGGCTCTGGTGGAGATGAAAAACCCCGCTCATGTCGCCCACCACGACGCGCCCCGCTCCTTTTTCCTTAAGCAAGCGGATCATGCTTCTCACAGCAAGGGGGCTGGTGGTAGACGGGTAGGGTTTGCCTGAGTTAATCACTGGTTTAATGAATACGCTGTCACCGGGCTGGAGCCAGTCAAGGTTATCGACGGCAAGAGTGGCGTCGCGGATGGCCTGATCCATGTCCTGGGACGAGGGATCTCGGTTCAAGGGGGCCATGCTCACAGTTTCGCTCCGTCCGGAACCGAGATTCATAGGATTTTGCATAACATCGCGCCTTAAATAAAATGACAGTTTAAACGACATGATAGTCGGTGCTGAGGTAAGAGCTATCAGCAGCCACTTAGCCGGAACGTTAGCCCGCTATCGCAACAGGATTTTTGAGTGACTGGGAACCTGGAGATTGGGTGGTTTGTGGGTGATCTGTGGGGTGTGAGCGCCGTCCGCCAGTCAGCCGCCTACTGAACGTGGCCTCCCAGTGGCTGAGTCGGTAAATTGGACAGATTACCCTGCTCGTCTCGGTGATGGTTGGTGTACTGTTCTTTTGGAAGGGGCTTTTCTTCTGGAAAGAACTACCTGGCTGATTGGCGTAACCGAGAAAACGATGGTACGTTCAAAAATATCTAATCAATTGCAAGCGTCTCCCAATTGGAGGGCGGATAGCAGCGCGGCGCTCACCAATACTCTGACGATGATCCCCGATGCCCTGGCGAATGCCCTGCTGATGGGGGTTAATCCGGTCTTTGGCCTGCATGCCCTGATGGTAGGAACTCCCCTGGGTGCCCTGTTTAGCGGGTCTGCGTTCATGACCATTAATGCCACCGGTGCTATTGCGGTAGTAGCGGCGGGTGTGCTGGCAGAGTATAGGCCAG
>CASBPW010000087.1 GCA_949127685.1 Candidatus Sivonenia alaskensis PMM_0068
ATTGCGCAACTGCGATTCCAGGTCGGTCTGACGGTTGCTATCGATAAACTGTTGTTCGCTGAAGATCTGGCGATAGGCCGCATAGATGAAGTTCTGGAACTCTTGTTCGTCCTTCATGTCATAACGGTTGAAGCGCAGAGGCTTATCTTCTCCCTCCATCTGGGGCACGGAAGCAACCCGGTGTGGTCTGGTGACGTACTTTGTATCCAGCAGGGGAATCAAGCCTTTGGCCACATCGTCAGGGTTATAGCTGGAAGAGGTTTTATAGCCAGCGCCTGCCGCGTAGACAGGAGCAACATACGTATAAGTGGAAGGAGTAACTGCTGCCGACGATACAGCGGCTGCAACAGCTCCAAAACCAAGCATAGGCCCTGTATAGGCTTCCCCAGGACGGCGTTGGTCGGTTTGTCTGGGCAACCAATCCGCAGCATGACTCGGAGTAACCAGGTTGTAGGGTTGGCTCAACGGACGGCGTTGATAGGGGAGCGAATCGGTACCGAAGGCTTCGACATACTCAGGGCTGTCTACGACCGCATCGATGAAGGCGTGGTATCCTTTCTCCGCGATGACAATAGACCACTTAATGGTTTCCTGCTTAGAATAAGGTTCCCGGCCCAAGAAGCGCTTTAGGGTAATCTCGACAAACCGATAGTTACTATTCGGCTCTAAAATCAAGCGCCGGTAGACCTCAGATTTGCCCATCCCCCTTACAAAATCTTGGACACTGATGGCACCATTGCGCAACTGGGACTCCAAGTTGGTCTGACGGTTGCTCTCAAGTATCAGTTGCTCGCCCAAAATTTGCCGATAGGCGGCATACACGAAATCCTGAAATTCCCGCTCGTCCTTCATGTCATAGCGGTTATAGGCTATTGGTTCATCTTCGAAACCCATCTGGGGGATAGAAGCCACCCGGTGCGGCCTCGTTAAATACTTAGTCTCAAGTAATGGAATACCCATAAAACAACATCTCTCTTTCGGGATACTTTGGTTCTGTATTGTAAAGAGAATTTATCTAGCAAAGCTCAAAAAGTCTTATTTCGTAAATAAAAGTCACTATAAAACTTGGCGTTCGTGTAATCGAATCGGGTAAATATACTCAGTGTATGCTCGGCTAGCAATATAGCTAGGTCTGGGGCATGGAAACTCAATTTACCGTTATTACTGAGCGTATTGATGATGTGGTGCTTTTGCTGCATGTGATGAAGCAGATGGAATTGCCAGAACTGCTCAACCAGCATCTGCCACGTCACTGGAAGCAGGAAGGCTTGGACTGGGGCTGGGTGGCGGTTATCTGGCTTGCCTATATCCTCTCAGAAGGAGACCACCGCAAAGTTGTGGTACGAGAATGGGCTAACCAGCAAAAAAACATGATTGAACAGGTGTGCGGTCTGGTTTTGCAGGAGACAGATTTTACAGACGACCGTTTGGGCATCGTGCTAGGCAAGCTAAGCGAGCCAACGATATGGGAAAAGATCGAGACCGCTTTGAGCCGTCAAACCATCCGCATTTATCGGTTATCGAAGGAGTGTGTGCGTCTGGATGCGACCACGGTTTCTGGGCAGCATTTAGTCACTGAGGAAGGACTGTTCCAGTTCGGGCACAGCAAAGATGACCCCAGCCTACCTCATCTGAAATTAATGTTCGCGAGTCTAGACCCGTTAGGAATGCCCTTGGCGACCTATGTCGTTTCGGGGGAGCAAGCTGATGATGGGCTGTATCTGCCGAGCTTTGAACAAGTTCGCCAGACCCTTGATACTCAAGGTTTACTCTGGGTAGGCGATTGTAAGATGAGTGCGCTAGCCATCCGGGCTCAGATTCAGCATTATCAGCATTACTACCTGACCCCGCTAGCCAGAGTGGGGTCAGTCCCTGAGCTACTCAAACAAGGACTCACGGATGCCATAGACAGCCAAACTCCTCGACTCAGTGTGCAACGTCCTGACAAAAAAGGCCAACTTCAAGAGATTGCGACTGGATACGAGTTTTCTCGAGAGCAGCAGGTGGAGCAAGCAGACGGCTCAAAAATAGAGTGGACAGAACGGGTATTGTTGGTTCATTCTCCTGCCCATGCTCAACAGCAACAGCGCGGTCTTGAGCAACGACTGCAAAAGGCAACGGAACAGTTGAAAGCCCTAACTCCAGATGTCGGACGGGGTAAACGACAGATTCGCACCTTGTCGGATCTCGAGGACAAGGCTAATGCTATTCTCAAAACCCATCGAGTCGAAGGACTACTCGAATACAGCTACGAGTCCCAACTGGCAATGAAAAACCGGAAGGCTCGCTATCAAATAACCGAGGTCACCCTTCAGCAAGAAGCGCTAACGCAATCTCAACAGACCTTTGGCTGGCGGGTGTATGTCACCAACGCTCCCCCCGAACGCCTCTCGTTTGAGCAAGCCGTGTTGACGTTTCGGGACGCTTGGATCCAAGAGAGTGGGTTTTCTCGGTTCAAAGGTAAGTCCCTCGGTGCCAGTCCGTTATTTGTCCAACGCGATGACCAATCTAAAGGGCTGATGCATTTGTTGAGTCTAGGGTTGCGTATTTTGACGTTAATCGAGTTTGTTGTGCAGCGCCGCTTAAAGGAGGAAGGGGAAGAGTTGGTCGGGCTTTTCCCTGGCAATCCTAAACAGGCTACTGCTCGGCCAACAACTGAACGAATTCTGATGGCATTTAAGCCCTTGTCTCTCACCATCTTTAGCGTCAAAGGCGAGGAGTATGGTCATGTCTCTCCTTTGAATCCACTTCAACAAAAGATTTTACAGCTCTTAGGATTGCCTTCTGATATATATTCCAGCCTCGAAGCAAGTCCTGTTTAGCCTTAGATTACAAAAATGTGAGCACACGTATCCTTATTCGACTTGGATAACGCGAACGCCAAGATTGATGCTCAACATCGTCAGATTAAGGACAAAAGTTGCGCGATGTCGGCAGTGGATGATGACCTAGCCACGATCAAGCTCTATGCCCTCAATGCAGC
>CASBPW010000088.1 GCA_949127685.1 Candidatus Sivonenia alaskensis PMM_0068
AGTTGGAATGTTGCGCCTATTCCCACTAACGGCCAATACATAGGGTTGACTGCTCTAAAGACGATTTCATCATTGTCTCAGGGTGGGCAACTCCATTAACCTTCTAAGAGTGGAGTATTGGGCACAAGTGAAGGGGGTAGACCTCAGAGATTTAGTGTTTCTTGATGAGATGGGCGTGCTGCTCGGATTGATGCGAACCCATGCCTGTGCTGCGCCTGGAGAGAGAGCCTATGCCTTCAAACCCTTTTATCGGGGTGGCCAGGTGAGCGTCATGGGCGCAATCACCCTTTTAAAGGTGCTGGCTGCGATGACGATGGATGATTCGATGGACGCTGCGGCCTTTCACGTGTACGTTTCGCAGTGTCTTGTGCCTCAGCTGTGGAAAGGCGCTGTTGTAGTCATGGATAATCTGCCTGCTCATAAAGTCAAAGCCATTGCGCCTTTGATCGAGGCCTTTGGAGCGAGGATTCTATACCTATTTAACCCGATTGAGCATTGGTGGTCACAGTTAAAGGCTTTCCTAATGCAGTTCTCGCTGACGACCTCGTGTCCGGCAGGCGCAGCCGAGAAAATGGTAGATACCCTCATTGCCACAACGATGGATTTAATCGACCCTAAGCATTTGCGCAATTGGTTTGCCCAATGCTGTTACTGTGCCTCATGAATCTGCAAACCGCTGCAAAAATAGTAAAAAAATGCAATGGACTCTCGAAGGAGCCCATAATAGATTTCTTGCATGAATACCAAAATTGAGCCTTCAAATTACTGAAATTACGTTAGAAAAAATGATTTGCGCAAGAGGTCTAATGTATTACAAACTAGGGGAAAGATTACTAGTAAAGAGTGGGACAAGAATTTGCAGTCACCAGTCCTTTCTGCACTAGTAGAAGCAGCATAAATTGCATAATAGCTGTAAATAATTTACGCTTTCATAGACAATACAGTTGTGATCTACGTAAAAGCAGGATTTTTAAGATAGTCCTGGAGGCTGATCCCCTTTTGGTCTCGATTGGAGAGGGTAGGGTCCTTAATCGGCCAATCGATACCAATTTCTGGATCATTCCAGGCCACGCTTTGCTCAGCGGAAGGATTGTAGTAGCCCGTTTGCTTGTACTGCACTTCTACGAATTCCGTAAGCGAAGCAAAGCCATGGGCAAAACCAGGGGGAATATAAAACTGCTTCTTATTGGCTGCGGACAATTCAAGCCCAAACCATTTTCCAAAGGTCGCAGAACTGACCCGCAGGTCCACGACCACATCAAAAATAGTACCCAGCGTACAGCGTATTAATTTGCCCAAGGGTGCCGTCATGTCTTGATAATGCAACCCGCGCAACACGCCATAGGCAGAACGGGAGTGGTTTTCCTGACAGAATTCCAGATCTAGGCCAAGCGCCGCGAAATCTTTCTTTTGCCAGACTTCCATAAAGAAGCCTCGTTCATCTTCAAAACAATGAACATCGATAATTACAGGACCATCCAGAGGTGTTTTGATCAGTTCGAGTTTCATCATGCTTTGAGTTCCTCTAAGATGGCGAGCTAGGGAATTTCGATATGGGAATCATCCCCTAACAAAAATCGATAGGCTTTTGGCTGGGACGGGGCTCGGGATAGTTTAGCTCTGCGACCGATCAGGCTATCTACAATCCGGCTATCGATCCCTTCCACGATCGCTCCTTCTAAGATTACAGAGTGTTCTATGTCCACGCCTCGAAGTACTGCTCCATCAGCGATGCTGGAATAAGGGCCAATGAAACAATCTTCCAAAATACAGTTGCGACCAATCATCACAGGGCCTCTCACCGAACAACGAGTGAGTTGACTATCTTTTCCCACTTCGACACGACCCACTAAATGAGTCTGATCATCTTTCGTGCCCTGAAAACTGAGTTCACAGCGTTCATCGAGAAGAATGCGATTGGCTTCCAGCATGTCATCTTTTTTTCCGGTATCCAGCCACCAGCCCTTTAGCTCCTCTGCTTGGACCGCATGCTGGCCGTCGATGAGATGCTGAATCGCATCCGTAATTTCCAATTCGCCCCGCGCGGAGGGTTGAATCTGGGCAATAGACTCGTGAATCTGAGGCGAGAAGAAATACACCCCTACCAAGGCCAGATTGGATGGAGGATTTTGGGGTTTTTCGACCAGTCGCAGGACTTTACCCTGTTCATCGACTTCAGCTACTCCAAAGGCTCTCGGATTTTTCACCTGTCTTAACAGAATCAAGGCATCTAAGCTCTCAGCTTTAAACTGTTCGATAAACCGATCCAAATCATCACAAATCAGGTTATCTCCCAAGTACATAACGAAGGGGGAATTTTCTAAAAAGTCTTGGCTCGATTTCACGGCATGGGCTAAACCGGAAGGATGGTCTTGGCGGATATAGGTCAACTCCGCGCCAAAGCGATCACCAGTGCCTGTCACTTGTTGAATTTCATCCCCGGTCTCTGGGCTAATCACAATGCCAATTTCGGTGACGCCTGCTTTGACCATCGCTTCTAATCCATACCAGAGCACTGGCTTGTTAGCCACCGGAACCAGCTGTTTAGCGCCGGTATAGGTCAAGGGTCTAAGCCGGGTGCCCTTACCGCCAGAGAGAATTAGTCCGCGCATGGTGTAGCCTCAGCTAAGTATTGACTCAAACTTTCACGCCAATCGGCCAAGGGGATTCCCAGATTGTGGAGGGAAGATTTATCGAGCAAAGAATATTGGGGTCTAGGCGCAGGCCGTATAAATTCTGCACTGGTTACAGGCCGAACTGGAGTGGTCAATCCCTTTTGGCGGAGAATTTCTTGAGCAAAATCAAACCAGGTGCACGTACCTTCATCACTGCAATGGTGAATTCCATACTGGTCTGTTTGGATCAATTGTTCTAAGGCCCCCGCCAAAGTCATAGTCCAAGTAGGAGAGCCTTTCTGGTCTGCCACTACTTTCAGTTCTTCCTGGGTTTGAGCCAGATGGATCATCGTATCGACAAAGTTTTTGCCATGCTGACCGTAGAGCCAGCTCGTCCGCACAATAAAATAGCGCTCCAGAATACCTTGGACCGCCCATTCCCCCATCAGCTTAGACCGCCCATAGACCCCCAACGGGGCCGTAGGGTCAAGGGGAAGATAGGGTTGCTGCTGGGTCCCGTTAAATACATAGTCCGTGGAGATATAAACCATGGCCGCATCAACCGCTTTGCAGGCTACCGCTATATTCTGTGTGCCATAACCATTGACAAGATAGGCTGTAGCGGCATCTGATTCAGCTTTATCTACCGCTGTATAGGCTGCTCCATGGATAACAATTTGCGGCCGCTGCGTCGTAAAGAAGGACTGCACCGCTTCCGATTTTGTGATGTCTAATTCTTTGAGATCAACAGCTAAGACCTGATGGCCTTTTTGCTCCAGATAGGGCACGAGATCTTGCCCCAGCATTCCTCTGGCCCCAGTAACGAGGATACGCCTACCTGTCATAGATGTCATACCAAAGGGGTTAGGTCTTTACGGACATGGTGTACCCAGTCCTGATGGCTAAGATACCAGTCCACGGTTCGGGCCAGTCCGGTCTCAAAATCCACGGTCGGTTGCCAGCCTAGCGTCTTGCCAATTTTTGCAGGGTCGATGGCATAGCGCAGATCGTGACCAGGACGGTCTTTGACATACTCAATCAAGTCTTTGGATTTACCCATCAGTTCCAGCAATTTGTGAATCACCTCTAGGTTCGTCCGCTCATTATGCCCCCCGACGTTATAAACCTGTCCACTTTCACCCTTGTGTAAAACCATATCCATAGCCCGACAATGGTCTTCTACATAGAGCCAATCGCGGACATTTTGACCATTGCCATAAACAGGGAGTGGCTTATTCTCTGCGGCCAAGGCAATGAAGTAGGGAATCAATTTTTCCGGCAACTGATAGGGCCCATAGTTGTTGGAACAGCGGGTTGTGACTACTTCTAAGCCAAAGGTCTCGTGGTAGGCCCGCACATAGCAGTCTGCACCCGCTTTACTGGCCGCGTAGGGGCTATTCGGAGCCAGAGGAGTTTCCTCGGTGAAATACCCTTCTGCGCCGAGGGTGCCATACACTTCATCCGTCGAGCACTGTAAGAAGCGGTGCACCCCGAACTCATGAGCCGCATCCAGGAGGACTTGGGTTCCAATAATATTCGTTTCAATAAATATGCCTGGATTTTTGATGCTGCGGTCTACATGGGATTCAGCCGCCAAATTCATGATGTAATCAACACCTTGACGGACGACCTGACGTACAAATTCCTTATCTTGCAGTTGCCCCTTGAAGAAGCGGTAACGAGGGTTCGCCTCCAAGTCTTGGACATTTTCAAGCCTTCCTGCGTAGGTCAGTGCGTCTAGATTCCAGACTTGATACTCAGGATAAGTACTCAGTAAGTGGCGTATTAGGTTAGAACCTATAAATCCGCACCCACCTGTTACCAACAGAGTCGTCATCAAGGGTCACCTCATCCTGTTAAAAAACTTAACACTATCTTTGCACGAAGGTCTGCAAGAGATGATTGATGAACACTCAGTTCAGAGTATACCCATCCTCACTTCACTCACTTCAGCTTTTCGGCTTGCGGGTAGCTTTTTTCTTGGGTGCTTCTTTCAGATCAGATCCATAGCCCCTGTAGGTAAAGACTCGGACTATCGTGCCTTCCTTGGGAATAGTATTGGCAACGAAACTGGCCTGGTCTGAACCATAAATTTCCACAACCCCCGCTGGGAATAATTTTATAAAGTCTTCTACACCGACCAGCGTGCAGGTTTCATCGGCCGCTTGTGTACGAAAATGCGTAGGAATCACAATGCGCGGGTTGAGGTCACTTACCGCTTGCTTAGCCGCTTCCGGCCCATAGGCTTTTTCGCCACCGCCCACGGGAAGCAACAGGATATCAGGAGTCCCCAAAAGAATTTTCTGTTCAGCGGTCAACGGAGAAGCAATCCCCCCTAAGTTCACGATCTTGATTCCAGCCTGTTGCCAGCTCCAAGCCACATTGACGCCGTAACGTAACCCTTGTTTTTGGTCGTGAAAGGTGCGGACTCCCTGGAATTTCAAGTTGTCGACCTTGTATATTCCCGGTTCATATAGGACTTTAGGATTACCAGGAACCACCTCCAGGGAGCCTTCATCCAGCAGTCGAGAACTTAGCAATACCAAATCAGACCCCACAGAAGGCTTGCGGTACCCTGCGGTACAGCCCGATGGTTTAAACGGATTGACCAGGATAGTTGCTTCTGGAGAACTAAACAAAAAGCAGGTGTGTCCTAACCAACGGACACTCAAAGCTTTTCCGGCCTTGTGGCGCTCTTTAGCTTTTTGAGCTTGTGCAGGATAACCCAGGAGATCTAAGGGGGCTATGGCTGCTGTCAGCCCTAAGGCTAGAAGAATACGTCGCTTCATGAAAATCCTTATCTGGAACTATTGAGGCTGAGTTTGGGGTAAGGCTAGACTTTCCAGAAAATTCATCAACAACGCCTTCCCCTGGGTCGTCAAAATGCTTTCTGGATGGAATTGAACACCCTGTAAAGAAGGGTAATCCCGATGCTGGACCCCCATCACGACTCCATCCTCGGTGGAAGCGGTGATACGCAAGGTATGAGGACACGTTTCTCGCTGGATGACCAAGGAGTGATAGCGGGTAGCGGTAAATGGGTTGGGAAGACCTTTGAATACCCCTACCCCCTCATGAAAAATCGGAGAGGTCTTGCCGTGCATGAGGGTAGGAGCCGCCACGACCTGTGCTCCATAGTTGATGCCAATACACTGGTGTCCCAAACAAACCCCCAGAATCGGAATCTCAGCGGTTAGTTCCCGAATAATGTCATTACAGATACCTGCTTGCTCGGGCCGCCCTGGTCCTGGGGAGAGCACAATCCCCTGGGGCTGAAGTCGACGGATCTCCTCTAGAGAGATTTGGTCATTGCGATATACCTGGATAGCATCCCTATCATTTCCAAGCCCAGGACACTTTGGTGCAGCGCTGAGTTCTCCCAAGTACTGCACCAAGTTGTGCGTAAAGCTATCGTAGTTATCAATAACGAGAATCATAAAGCGGGTAAATTCCGTTTTTGATGATACATTAAGCAGTCACCGAGCAACCATTGAACTAGATTAGGGCAAGCTGGTATACAGGTCATAGGTCATTTATTTAATTCGGCTGAGGACCACAGCCCTATATGCTCCCTTTTCTGTTCTGGCAAATATTTTGGGTTGTCCTATGGCTGGCCCTGTTGTGGCTAGGGGCCGAGGTATTACGGCGCACAGGAGTCGCACCTGAAACAGTTCGCAAGTTTGTCCACATCGGAACCGGCCATGTCATCCTACTGGCCTGGGGCCTGCACATTTCTCTAACCCTCTGCCTTCTTGCTTCTGCAGTAGTCAGCCTGATCATGCTGATTTCCTACCGGTTTCCGATCTTAGAAAGTATCAACGGCGTTGGTCGCAAAAGCCTCGGAACCTTCTACTACGCCGTTAGTATTGGCATCGTAACCGCCCTGTTTTGGCCTTCCAAGCAGTATCACTTTGCAGCTTTAGGCATTTTAGTCATGGCCTATGGGGATGGCTTGGCTGCGCTGGTTGGCCAACGCTATGGCAAAAGACTGTATAGCGTGTTGGGAATGTCAAAGACTGTGGAAGGTTCTTTGACTATGGCTGTGGTCAGTACCTTAGTGAGTGGTTTGGTCCTCTCGGTGGGAATCGGATCGAGTTTTGGAATCTGGGGAATTGCCCTGATGGTAGGAATAGGAGCCATGTTTTTAGAGATGTTCTCAGTCGGCGGCGTAGATAATCTTACCGTCCCGGTAGGCAGTGCTATTCTGGCCTGGATACTCTGTACATTATTTCCGATACCCCTAGTCGGGTTTTAAACTAGAAGTAATGTCTTCATTCATCAATTCTCTTGAGAAAATTACTTACTCCTGATCTAATACTCCCCACAGGGGTTACAGGCATCGATTTACAAGCCCTTAAGCGTCGCGGCATCCAGGGCATGATTCTGGATGTGGATGATACGCTCTTGGTCTTAGGATCCTCAGACCTCGATCCATTGGTGATTGAATGGGTCGAACAAGCTAAACAAGATTTTCAATTGTGGATTGCGAGCAATAATCCTAGTACACGCTTGATTGGCTCTGTGGCCCATGCCTTAGATATTCCTTTTATCAACAATGCCAAGAAGCCTTTTCGTCGGTCCCTCCGCCGAGTGATTGCGGAAATGGAATTAACCCCTATGCAAGTGGCCATTGTCGGCGACCGCTTGTTGACCGATATTCTCGGGGGAAATCGTCTCGGACTCTACACCGTATTAGTTTTGCCGCCAGGACCTACCCGTTCTATCGGAGCTAAATTCATACGGGCTGTAGAACGAAGGATTTACCATCTCACGCGAGATAAGTTGGCTGTGGAGGTACCACGCTTTTAGAAAACTGTTTATACGCGCCGCGCCACTAAAATGCTTTCATGATTACTGTTGCTGTTCCCTGCACTTCCGCCAACCTTGGCCCTGGGTTTGATGGCCTCGGCGTAGCTTTAGATCTGGAAAATCGTGTTAAAATTTCCCC